>JBCCCR010000040.1 GCA_039033415.1 Pseudomonadota bacterium
CTTTGTAGTCGAGATCGGTTACGGTGAATGAGGCTGCCGGAATATCGCGCCAGAATGAAACACCATCGTCTGCCGGATTCTGAAGAATGAATTGTTGGCTCGGCAGCGATTCGAGGTCCACCTGCGTTGCCGCTCCCTCACGTGTTACTGCTACCACCATCGATTGCGCTTGCCCGCCGACGCTGGCAGATAAAGAGATATAAGCCTCCTGGGTCTTTGGGTGAACCGCCAAGTCGTGATATTTGATCCCTCTAGGCGCTGCGCCAAGTTCGTCGATCAATAGGGCATCCAAATCTAAGAGGTTCCACGCTGCAGGTTGGGCTGTGCTCTGGCTGGATTCGGGTAGCGTATAGGCAACTATGGTGCCTCGTGCAGAGTCGGCCACAAACAGCGTCTCAGCATTGGCAAACTCCAGTACGGTTGGTGAGCTAGGGATATCCGGTTGGGTTGACCCACTGCTCGGTGCGGATGCTTCAACGGCTACTGTTTCGGTCGCTTCTGCATTTTGCTCATCGGAACACGCCGTGATGCTTATCAATAGGAAAAGGTACGACAGCGTTAGAGATGTTCTTGCTAGCATATTTCACTCCATCCGAAGTTAATCGAGAAAGCTCAGCTCGAGATGCCGGCTTGTCCAGGCTACGCAGTTCTTACAAGATCGCAACCACGCGATATCCCCTGCCACTTTTTTCATAGCGAATGTTATCGAGCTCAAAAAACCTCTTGCCCCGAATATTCACTTGCCTCGCGCTCCTCGGAAGTGACGGAACCGCCAATCCGAGTGGCGGAACCGCGTCGCGAAAAGATCCGTCAGCCTGCACGAAAAATCGACCTTCATCGAAAAAATAGTTGATTCCCTGATGGGCGATTCGGTGGTGCCCGGGGGGCAGCGCGCGAAAACCCTCCGCTCCGCCAGCTTGAGGGTGGGCTGTCACGGGCGGACTCGGCGGTGGGCCGCCCCGGGGTGGACCTTGAGCTGTGGAGTTCTTTGGTAGGTAAAGACTAACCAAAATCAACAACGTCGTCGTTACAATGAGCCTGTTGCGGGTCATGAAATTGCCTCTGATTTGGTGCAATCGGGCCATTCCTATCGCCAAAATGGCACGCTCCGAGTGAGACCTATCGTCTAATGGATTCAGCCTTGGTAAGGCACCAAATTAAGCTATTGGATAAAACACAGTGAGGGAAGGCGCATCAATAGGCACCCGCTGTGCAAAGACATGACATGAAGGAGCGAGCTGTTGGCAAATGCGGTCGACGGCTCGGAATCCTTGAGCAGCACAGTCACCTGAACCACTCCGGGTTTCCTGGAGACTCCAAATATTGACATGGATTTTTGCTGGGACGTGCGCTTTGAGTAACGCGTCCACGACGTAGCCTGGTGGTTTGCTGCGCTCGCTCATTCTGTTGGGCCAATCGATGATTAGAAAGCAAGGCGTTTCAGAGGGACCAGCAAAGAATGCTGTTGTACCCTCTATCCATTCGTCCTTGGAGAAAGTTGGACCACTTTTGGGCCACTCAGCCAGTTTCGAGCAGTAGTGCGAGGTTGCGTATCGTAGAGCGATCGCCGCTAACCTGTTGATTTATATGCTCTATCGAGAATTCAAAGCAGCCTCATAATGCGGGGGTCGGTGGTTCAAGTCCACCCATAGCCACCAAATTGCTCAGGGTGTATTCCGGAGACATGGTTTACACCTTATTCCGAGTTCATGGCTAACACGTTAAGGCCTTGGTGCGTGGCCGCGGTACCTAGAGTTCTTCGACCTGGCAGTTGGCAATGGCCCCTTGCTTTCGGGGTCACGTGAACTCGGGCTCAGACCTTGAATTGCCACGTTCGAGTCACGGGAACGCAGTAGGCCCTTCGGCCGGCCCACATGCAAAATGTGGCATTTCGAGATCTGACCCGCATCTGGCGCATGAAGGTGATCGCTACGGGATGGTGAGTTCCGCCGCCGCTGGGGCAACGCCACTCAGCTCGAAACTGTCCGAGAAAACGAGGCTGTCAGCCGGTATGCGTTCGACCGCGCCCGTGTCACAAGGAGTACCTCTGGTGTTGCCCCGCTGATCGACCGAAGCGCAGTCCATCGCTTCGTCAATTAAGGGACTGTCGAGCCGGGGCAGATGAACCAGGCGCTCAGTGCCGACGCGAGCGAGTGGCAGAATGCCCAGATCAGACACCATTCGATCGTCGGAATTGGGCGTCAAACAAGACGCGTCGTCTACCACGTTGCCGCCGCCCGACTCCGGCACGCTGCCGGAAAAAAACAGCGAACAGCTGCCAGCGATCGCTGTGTTGGTAAATAGCGCGGTGGCGCCGATCAGTTCGATGCTCGGAGGTGGGCTGCCGAGAAACACCTCTGGGCCCGTCACCGTAACGTGCTCAAGCGTCGCACGGGTGCCGCCCGCGGCAAACAAAGCGGAGACACCGTTCTGTGATCCGTTGCCGCCGATCGTGTTGTTGGTGGCCACAAGTGTGCTGCCGCTGACCAACGCAATACCGCCACCCGTATCTTGCGCGAAATTGCGAGTGACGCTGCTCTGGGTGAAAACCACAGCGGTATCTCGCGCGTAGATACCGGCTCCCAGGCCGTCAGCCACGTTGCTGTCGATGGCGCACCGCTTAAGCACAAGCGTGCTGTCGCTTACCCAGATCGCACCGCCGTCACCCGAGTTTGGAATGCCGCTCTCTGTGGCACGGTTTTGGAACAACAGACAGTCTTCGACCTCTACGAAGGCCGAATCGATCCGAAGCGCCCCACCGTTGCCGGTGAGCTGATCACCGCCTCCAAAGACGGTGAGAGAGCGCAGGACTACATTTGGGCTTTGGGTAATCGTCAGAGCGCTGAGGCCGCTTAGTGAGCGGTCAATGAACACGTTTTCAACAACGCTTGCCTGGACCGCGGTCAGTTGGAGGCTCGTGCGTTGCCCCGACACGTCCAATCCCGCGATATCAGCAACCTCCGAGTCGATAATCCGAACGGCGACGCCCGGTGCGCTGCCATCAAGGATGCTGGAGTCGAGCATCCGGAAGCGATTGAGCGCGTCAGCGCTGATAGCAGTCGCCGAGGAAGGAGACGCGCTCTCGTTGTTCAGAAACATTGAGCCGATCACATCAACTTCGCCCGTGAGAGCAAAAATGCCAGCACCCGACCCGGCATTCCTATCAAATGTTGATCTCGCGACTTCTAGCCGGCCGCCGGAAAATATGGCGCCGCCGAGCCCTACCGAGTAGTTGCCGACCAGCAGCGAATCTTCCAGCGTTACGTCCACGCCCGGTCCAATACAAATACCACCACCGCGAGCCAGCACCTCGGCCCGGTTGTCGCGAATCTCTGAGTTTTCAATTCGCACCGGTCCGTTGTGGAGCCCCAGGCCGGCACCGGCGCAGTTCAGCCCGCCGTCCTGGCCCTCCGCCAGATTGTTGCGGATGACCGAATCAACAATCCGCAGCCGAAAATCCGGTTCGACCACTCCCGACAGCGGCGGCCGTACGGTGACCCCACCCCCCATAGAGTTTCCCCGGGAATTGGTGACAGTCACGCGTTCCAGCTCTGCGCTGGCTGATGATTCTCCCGTGACCACAACTGCGCCCCCGTCGATGTTGGTAAAACTCGAAATGGCCAGGTCCTGAAGCGTGAGCTGACCACCGGCCCGCACTTCAAAAGCAGCGTTGAGATAGGTGAAATCGGCCTCGATCACCGTTTGCCCCATGCCCGAGCCGAGAATCAAAATCTCGCTTCGAATAACCGGTCCCGCGCCGGTCTGCGCCAGACGAAAATTGTCCGCGGTGAGCACCACGGTGTCCTGTCCAGCCATGGTGTTCGCTAGCTCAATGGCCCCGGTTAGCGAACAGTCGAGCGGCGCTGGTGTGCATGCCGAGGCCTGAGGCGCGTGGTCGGTGCGATCCACCGTCAGCGTGGCGGCGGCCGACGTTTCCAGCACCGCGATCAGCAGAACCAGACTGAGAGAGAGGGCTCTTGGGAACATGAGTTTTCCTATCTTGGATTGACTCCTTAATTCTTAGCGGGGTCAGCTCCCGGGGACCTGAACTGTTCCTGAAATTTTCGGATTTTCCGGAAACTAGCGCTCTTCTGCGCTCGGGGTGGCAGGCCAGCAGGCTGAGGATCTGCTCTGGCACTTGGTCCCGAACCCTGGCTTTCGGCCCCTGGCTTCGGCTGCGATATGCCTTTGGGCCCTGCGTGCCCGCCGTCTCGGCGACCCGAGAATTTCGCGCTATGCTTGTTCGGTAGCGGCCGCCGGCGAGGCGCTCATGCAGTATCGATTTGCCGATTTCGTGCTCGACCTACCTTCGCAGGAGCTGTTGGGTCCTGAGGGTCCGATTGCGCTTCGCCCTCAGGCGTTTGAGGTGCTGCATCTGCTTCTGAGTTCGGCGCCCGATCTCGTGACCAAAGAGGCCTTGCTGGACCGGGTTTGGGGGCATCGCTCCATCTCAGAGAGCTCGTTGGCCCAGGTGATCAAGGAGATCCGGTCGGGGCTGGGGGACTCGGCCGAGAAATCTCAGATCATTGCGACGCGACATCGCCGGGGCTACCAGGTGGTTTTACCGGTGGCTGTTGTGGATCCAGACATCACCCCGGATTTTGCCTCGCCATCGGGCGACCAGCCGTTTCCCTGGCGGCGGCTGGGCTGGGCCTTCGGCGCGGGTGCGCTGATCGCGATAACGTTGGTGGTGGTTCTGAAGCCGCTGTCCTCGCCGCCGGCTGCAGCCAGCGATGGCTGGCCCACTCAAGCAAGCGCGCGCCAGCTAGTCGACACGGCGCTGGATGCCGCCTGGCGGTTTGATCTGCCCACCGCGCTGACGCTCCTGGGTCAGCTTGACCCGCAGGACATCTCACCCCGGGTGACGCTCACCCAGGCCAGGCTGCACACGCTTCGAGGTGAGCGTGAGTCCGCATCCTTGGCGCTGGCGCAAATGCGCGCCCGGTTACCCACGCTTCACCGCCGCGATCAGATCTATTTTCAGGCCGTAGAGCATGAGCTGGCTGGCAATCACCATCTGGCGGTGGATCGCTATCGGGTGCTGAATGAGATGACGCCCCAGGACGTGGACTTCGCGCTGGCGCTTTTTGATGTAATGGATGCCGGCTCGGAGCCCGTCTATGATCGGCTGGGCCGGATGACCTCAGTGCCGTCGGCCAGGCGTCTTCTGCTTTCCGCTAAGCAGGCCGGCCGCAGTCGCCAGTTTGCAGACCGGGTGAGCCAGGCCAACGCGCTGATATTAACCTGCGAGATGGACTGCCCCGAGCTGGCCGCTCTCGCCCGGCACCAGCTTGGGTTGGGCCAGCGATCGCTGGGACAGGTTGAGGATGCGTCGGTCAGTTTCGCAGAAGCCGCGACGGAGCTGGAGTCCTTCGGCCTGCTGCGGCCGGCGATGCGGGCGCGGCAGTGGCAGATCACCGTGGCGATGCGATCCGGTGACCTGAACCTCGCCGAAGCCGGTGTTGACGATTTAGAGCAACGCCTTGGCGCTCTGGACGACCCCTACCTAAAGGCCAATCTCACCCGCATGCGCGGCCACATCGCCCGGCGCCGGGGCCGGGACGAAGAGGCGCTGGGCTACCTGGCTGCTGCGGCCAGTGAATTTGAACAGCAGCAAAACCTGGACGAGCTGGCCTCAACGCTGATGTCTCACGGCGGGCCGCTGCGTCGACTTTCCAGGGTCGATGACGCTCGTGAAGTCCTACTCCGGGCACTTGCGGTGGCGTCGGAGGCGGGCAGTCAGGAAACCCGAGGCCAGATTCTCGGCACGCTGGCGGGCATCTACACCGATCAGGGGCGCTACGACGAGGCCATCCGGTACGGCGAGCAGGCGCTGGCCAGCTTTCGAGAGCTGGGCAGTCGAAACTCCCAGGCTGTGGCCCTCATGAACCTGGCCATCACCTACAGCCACCGGGGCGATCAGGCCGGCCAGAAAGAACACGCGCTGCAGGCACTGGAGCTGGCGCGGGAGCTGGGGCGCAGGTCCATGGTGGCGTTGGCCGCCATCAACCTGGCGGTGGTGGCCAACGCTGAGGGTGATCTCGCGGCGGCGCAGGCCTACGCTAGCGAATCAGAGCAGGTTTACCGGGCGCTGAATAACCCCAAAAGAATGGCCGCGGCCATGGTGGCCCGGGTTGATACCGAGCTGCATCGCGGTGATATCGACGCCGCGCGACGGGTGTTGGATCGGATGCCGCCCCTGGATGTGTTGGACGACGGCGAAATCTCCAACATCTACACACTCTGGGGCCACGTGGAGCGATTTCGTGGCCACGCCCGCGCAGCCCGTCAGTGGTACGAGCGGGCACTCAAGGTCAGGAATCAACGGGCAGGGCGCGGCCTGATCAGGGACGCAATGCTTAACATGGCCCGCCTGAGCATCGATGAGGGTCGGCCCGTTCAGGCCGAGCAGACTGCCCGTCAGCTGGCCACCGAGGCTCAGTCGGAGGGCGTCCCCGGCGCCGAGCGGGACGCACGCCTGGTGCTGGCCGCGGCGCTGCTGGCCCAGGGCGAACTGGCGAAGGCTCGAACCGAGCTAGACACGGTCCAGCGTCTACTGGCCGTGGTTCCGTCGTTTGGTCTTGAGCTGGAAGCGGCACTTCTCAGAGCCCGCGCGGACGGCGCCGGGCACTCCCAGACAGAACGGCTGGGCTGGGTCATCTCCCGGGCCGATTCGGCCGGATTCCGGCGCCTGGCGTTGGAGGCCGAGGGCATGGTCATGACCCCCGAATCGAGGGCTGGCCGATGGCAGGAAGAGGTCAATGCACTGGATCTTGGGTACCTGCTGGCACCGCGTGTGGTTCTGGGCGACAGTCGATAAGTCTATTAGAAACAATGGCCTAGCTGGGTTCTGACAAGTGCTTGGGAGAAATTTCACGGAAATCTCAAGCAATTCTCAAGCATCTTTCCCTCCTCTGCACCATCGTTCCGTCACCTTTTCGGCGGAGGCGGATTCATGCAGAAACGAATCGACACCGGCGTTGTGGCCGGTTGGCTTGTCCTGGCTTTATTCACACACAGTGCGGTCCTGCAGGCCCAGGACATCACGCTGGTCTCGGTGCCTGACGATCCTTTGGTGCTCGGGATCCAGGGCGCTGGCGCGTCCGAGGGATGCTCGCTGAGCGCTCAGGGCCGGTACGTGGCGTTCTCGTCGATGGCCCACAACCTCGTCCCCAACGATCACAACGCCGTGCGTGACGTTTTTCTCAAAGACCGGATGTCCGGTGATCTGCAGCGGCTCAACCGCTTCTCTGATGGGTCGGAGTCGATCATCGGCGCCGAATCCAGTGACGTGGTGATCAGCGCAGATGGTCGGGTGGTCCTTTTCGTGACCGGCGACAACCTGAATGCGGTGGGCAGACACCCAGGACGCGCGCTGTACTGGATGGACCGGGCCGACAACGAGTATCAGGTCGTGTCGCGGTTGGCTGATGGTACCGTGGACAGCGTGTCGTCTTCGATGCGGGGCGTCAGTGTTTCCGCTGACGGCCGCTACGTCGTGTTTGATGACGTCAGCGATGGGTACGTGGTGGATGATACGGACGGTGTCAGCGACGTATTTCGCTACGATTCCGTCACCCAGCAGCTTGAGCTGACGTCCACCGACGGCGCCAGCATGAACACCAGCCTGCCGGTCTTTGCCGGCGGAGTGTCTAACAACGGTGACCGGATTCTGCTCACCACCGCAGAAAACTGGGTGCCGGGTGACGGCAACGGCCAAAATGATGTGTTCGTCAAATCCATCGGCTCGGGCACGGTGTTTCGGGTGTCGGTGGACAGTATCGGCATGGGGGCCTTTTCGCCAGACACCGCCTGCGATCTGTCCGGCGACGGCGAGGCCGCGTTATTTCTCACCCGTGATCCGCTGGTTGCGGGAGACAGCAACGCCTTACCTGACCTCTTTCTTCATCGTCCCAGCGGTGCCAGCACGCAGCTCGTCAACACCGGCGCCATGGGCGAGTTCAGCGATGCCCAGACCGAGTGTGGCTTTGTCGACGTGACCGGCACCAATGCGGTGTTCGCCAGCGCAGCGAGCACGCTGGTTGGCCCGGTGAGTGGATCGCTCAGTCCTTACTTCAAAAACCTGATTTCCGGAGAGGTCTCACTCCTGGCCCAGGCCAGCGGCGATCTGCGGGTGACAGACTTCAGCGAAACCGCGAGCACCGTGTGCCTTGAGAGTACCGCGGTGGACGTGGTGGTCGCCGACACCAATGCCGTGAACGACGTCTTTGTGGTGGAACCGGGCCAGGTTCCGGAGCGAGTCAGCGTGGCGACTGAGCCGGTGCCGCTGGAGATCGATCAGGCTGGCAGCTTTAGTCCGGCCATGAGCGCTACGGGCGACCGGATTGTCTTCGTTTCCAGCTCCCGCTGGATGGACGGCCAATCGGGCTACAACGTGGTGGGCGGGCGGCCGGCAGGCAATCAGGTCTATCTGCATACGGTGTCCACCGGCGAGAATGTGCTACTCAGCCGCAGTGTGAATGGCGGCCCGTCGGATGGCTCCAGCCGCCAGCCTGTGATCAGCGCTAACGGTCGGTATGTCGCCTTTCGTTCAACGTCCACCGACCTGCAACCGCGCCAGCTCCCGGCCGGAGACTATGTCTATCGGGTCGACGTGGACAACCTTGCCGTGGTTCTGGTCTCACTCACTGCCGCAGATGCCGTCATTGAAGGACAGCAGCTGACGGTGTCCAACACCGGTGCCGTCGCGTTCATGACCGACGACCCTGATTTGCTGCCCAACGTGACCAATCCCTCCGATCAGATTGTCTATTGGTCGGGCACGGAGTTTGATCCCGTCGAAGTGATCACGATTGATCGAATGGGGGATCTCGCTGATGAGCCCAGCCAGCGACCGCATCTGTCGTCGGACGGTAACTATCTGGTGTTTCTGTCAGAAGAGGCCGACCTCGTCGACAACCCGCTGCCTCTCGCACAGGCGATCTTTGTCCGCGACCTTAACAGCGATGTGACGCAACGAATCGCGGGTGCAAGGATAGGCGGAACGTCCCGGGCGCAACTGTCTGGGGATGGTCGGTACGTCGTGTTCGATCGACGTGAAGTGGTGAGTGGGTCGTCCCTGGTCCTGAGCCAGGTGACTCTATACGACCGCCTCACGGCGACGGAGATCAGCTTGACTGGCCCGGCCAGCGGCAGCGGTATCGAGTCGGCAGAAGAGCCCGTGATTTCGGACGACGGAACGCACGCGTTGTTCAAGATGTCGGACGGCGGGGACCAGTTCCTGATTCGCTTTAAGATCGGCGTCGAGTGGGAATCCATGCTGACCCTGAACGGCTTTTTCGGGCCTGACGTGCCCGACGCGCTGGCCATCAACAACGATGGCACCCGGGCGGTGTTCGACACATCCACAAATTTGATCCCTGAGGACACTAACGGCTTTTTCCTGGACGTTTATCGTGTCGATAGAGAACCCATTGGCGTTGAGCCGCCTTCGGGACTGCCCTTTGCTGATGGCTTCGAAGCGCGGCCCCTGCCATGAGCATCAGATACACGGTGTGCGTTGTCGCCGCGTTGGCGATGACGCCGGGGCTGGGTGCCCAGGAACTTTTCCTGCTCAGCAGTCCCGAGGATCCAATGATCCTGGGAGCGCAGGGCAACGCCCCGAGTCGGGACTGCCGGATTGGGGGGAGCCGCTTTGTGGTGTTCAGCTCCCGAGCGCAGAATCTGGTCGCCGGGGATCAAAATGCCAGCGAAGACGTTTTTTTAAGAGATCTGGATCTGGGGGTGCTGCAGCGGGTCAGCGTGGACGATGCCGGCAACGAAGCTCCCGGCGACAGCCTCCGCCCGGACGTGAGCGACGACGGCCGATGGGTGGTTTTCGAATCGGCCGCCGTCCTTGCGCCGGGGGCGACGGGCACCGGCATCGTCCACGTTTATTTGCGCGACCGCATGCTCGGCACCACCACTATGGTGTCCCGTACGGCCGCTGCGGTGGGGAACGGCTCCAGTATGCAGCCGCGTATCAGCGGCGATGGCGGCCAGGTGGTCTTTCAGTCGTTTGCCAGCAATCTGGTGACGGGCGATACGGATAACTGCCCGGATATCTTTGTCTATAGCGTGGCGACGGGTGGCCTGCTACGAGCGTCGACCACCAGCACGGGGCAGCAGGCGGACAGCTGCCACCATGATCCCGATATCGCGGACGACGGTGCCAGCGTGGTTTTTCTGTCAGATGCCAGCGACCTGGTGGCGGACGACAACAACTTCCATCGCGACGTGTTTCGTAAGGATCTGTTGACCGGCGGCGTCGAGCGGTTGTCCGTGAGCACGGCCGGCGGCGATCCTGACCGCCCCAGCTTCCGCCCGTCCGTCAGCGGCGACGGCCAGAGTGTGGTGTTCGCGTCGGCGGCACGCAATCTGGTGGATGGCGATCGTTTTCTCAAAACAGACGTCTTCTTGCACGACTTGATTCAGGTGCCCCCCATTACCCGGATCAGCGTGCCGGATGCTGGTGGTGAGGCGGATGCGGTGAGCACCTCGCCGGCGATCAGCAGCGACGGCCAGACGGTGGTGTTTCAAAGTCGCGCCTCCAACCTGACGGCGGGCCAGGTCCCTAGTCCCAATCAGCCCTTTGTGTACGACCGCACCACGGGCGTTCTCACGCCGCTGTTGACAATTCCTGCTGCCGAGGCCACCCAGCTGGCCAGCAGCTCAGATGGATCAGTGGTTTGTGCTCAGTCGCCCAGCGAACTGGTTGCTGAGGATCGGCTCCTCAACACCGGCGACGTGTATGTCTGGGATGGCCCAACCGCCACCTGGGCGCTGGCGAGCGTCACGGACACGCCCCAGCCCAGTCACAGCAACGGGCACAGCGTGCAGCCCGACATCAGCGACGACGCTCGTTTCGTGGTGTTCCAATCCGACGCCAGCGTACTGGACGAGGCCCTGGCGGACGATAGCCGGTTTTCCGACATCTATTTTCTGGATCGGGAAACCGCCGCAATCGAGCGGTATCCGGAAACCGTCACCGGTGTGCCCGGTAACGGCGATTCCCAAGGCCCAACCATATCGGCAGACGGTCGCTATGTAGCTTTCATGACCCGCGCCACCAACCTGGTGAACGACGACAACGAGCCCAACCTCGACGTGATGCTGGTGGATCGGTTGACCCTGGAACTCCGGCTGATCAGCTGGGGTGTCGCTAACGCCGGGGACTCTGACTTCGCCCAGATCGATGGCTCGGGACGCAGGGTGATTTTCCGCAGTCACGCCGATGATCTGGTGGCCGGAGACAGCAATCAAGAGCCTGATATCTTTCTGTGGGAGCGGGATGCCTCCCTTTCCAGGCTCAGCGTGTCGTCCAGCGAAACCCAGGCCAACGGTGGGAGTGGTGCACCCCGCCTGTCCAGCGACGGCAACTACGCCGTGTTTGTTTCCAGCGCCGATAACCTTGCTGCGCTTGACCAAAACGAGGCCGCGGACGTTTTCCTGAGAGACATTGAAAACGGCTCAACCCAGCGAGTGAGTGAGGACGAGTTCGGCCTGGGCGGAGACGCGGACAGCCTTGCTGCGGACGTGGCCGCCGGCGGCCGTTACGTGGTGTACGTGACGGAGGCGAGGAACCTCACGCCCTCCAATCGTGATGGGTTGAACGTGCTGCGCTGGGACCGATTTACCGGGAGTAGCGAAAACATGAGCCTGGTTTTGCCAGTGGATGAGCAGATCACCGCGGAACTGGTGCGCATCAGCGACAACGGCCGGTATGTGTTCTTCAGCTCCAACCGCCAGCTGGGGCTGCTCAGCCAGCAGAACCTGTGGCGCTTTGACACGCGGGAGAACGAGCTGCTGCGGTTGACAAGCACTTCCGCAGGCCAGGGCAGCCAGGCCCCTTTGCACGGAGGTGCCATTCACCAGAGCGGCCACTACGTGGTGTTTTCAGCCGCGGACGACCAGTTGACGCCGGCTGATCACAACGGGTTCTACGATGTGGTGTTGTCCGATCTTCGCGGCGAGCCCGGCACGCTGGGGTTTGATCTAGGCCAGCTGGTGGTGAATGAGGGTGTGGGGTTTGTGCACCTGCCCGTGCGACGCCGGGACGGTGCCCGCGGCGGCGTGAGCATCGACTACGCGGCGGTGAACGGCAGCGCCCTGGGCGGCAGAGATTTTGTCGGTGCGTCCGGCGTGTTGATATTTGGCGATGCCGACGACAACGACCAGCCCGTCAGCATCCAGATTCTGGATGATGCTGAAAACGAGCCGGACGAGAGCTTTCTGGTGGCGTTGACCAACGTGCAGGGCGGCGCCAGCCTAGGGCTGACCACTCAGTTTTTCATCACAATTATCGACGATGATCCGCTGGTCGACCCAGTTTTTGCTGATAGTTTTGAGGCGCAGGGCAGTCTGGTGTTACGGGCCGACGACGAATGAGGGCAAAACAGGCTGCAACAGCGCTACCGAGTAGCACATCGTTAACTGATCCCAGATGTTGTTCACGATAATTCGCGGTACGCCACCAACCGAGCAGAGCTTACCCATCAGGGAACGGTCTTCAGATACCGGGGTATGCGAACGTTCAAATCGTTTCTGGGACAGCAGTGGGACAGGCTAACTTTCCTACTGAGTTTTCCCGCATTTGGGCAAAAAGTTAACCCGACCCCTTTGCTCGGGTCTCTGTGCCATTTCTATGTCACCCGCCGCGTTGCGGGGCGGTGTTTTGGGTCGTAACAAGTAGCGACTCGTTGAGCGGACGCCGCTAAGTTACTGATTTGAAAGAACCTATCAGGCAAAAAGCCTGACTCATAATGCGGGGGCGGTGGTTCAAGTCCACCCATAGCCACCAACATTCCCCGGGCACGCCGGCAACACTTTTGCTAGACAATATCCCGCTGGCGAAAACCGCGACTACATCACCGGGTCAATGTCCGCGTTGGCGAGGCGCTAAGCGTCCGCACATTCCTCGTCTGGGTTCTCGGTAACGAGAAACCGGGTATGCGCCATCCCCGGTCGTGTAAAACAAAAAAGCGCCTCAAATTGAGGCCTTTCGAGCGGTTGCGCTGGCCGCAGTGGCCTGACTCGTACTAAACGGTCTCGGAATACCCGGGGTGATTCACAGGGTCAATTTAACGTCTCTTCCGTCATCACTCTATTCGAACCTCAGTGCGTCAATGGGATTGAGCAACGAGGCCTTTCGCGCCGGATAGAAACCGAAAAAGATGCCCACGAACGCTGCGGAGCCGATGGCAAGAAATATGATCGGGATGTTGAGCAGCACGGGAATATTACTGAGGGACTGCAGGAGCAGCCCGGTGCCAACGCCGATAGCCACCCCCAGCAGGCTGCCGATCACGCAGAGAGTCACCGCCTCGACGAGAAACTGCAGCAGAATATCGCGCTGGCGGGCCCCGACGGCCAGTCGTAAGCCAATCTCCCGGGTCCGTTCGGTTACCGATACGAGCATGATATTCATGATGCCGATTCCACCGACGACAAGAGCAATCGACGCCGTTGCAGCCAGCAACAGGCCCAGGGTGCTGGAGGTTTCACTGCGGGCCCTGACAAACTCAGCAAAATTCGCCACGGAAAAGTCGGCCTGGCCGCCTGCAGGAATACCGCGAATCTGCTGAAGAACCCGGTCCAGTTCGGCTTGTGCTGCCTGAATGTCCTGGTGATCGTTCACCGTCAAGTAAATGCTCCCAACCTCGTCAGACACCGACCGGTCCGTTCTCCCGATCACGCGCATTCGAGCGGTGGAAATGGGTACGAATATAATGTCATCCTGGCTGCGACCGAAGGTTGACTCGCCCTTGCTTTCCAGCGTTCCGATCACTGTAAAGGGGACGTTCCTGATCCGAATGCGTGCGCCAATCGGCGAGGCGCCCGCAAACAGTTGTTCGATCACGTCAGCACCCAGAATCGCTACTTTGCCGCCAGAACTGACTTCGCGTTCGGTGAAATTGCGGCCCGCTTCGATTCGCCATTGGCGCACAGGTACATAGTCGGCGTGAATGCCTGTCACCGCGGTGGTCCAGTTCTGGTTGCCATAAATCACCGGAGCGTTAGTCACCAGACTTCCCGAAATACCGTCGACAAAATCGACGCTTTCACGCAGTCGATTGATGTCTTTCTCAGTAAACGGCGCGGCCGAGCCCGCAGCCTCACGACGCCCGCCCGAGCGGTTTGCGCCTGGCCTGATTGTGAGCATGTTGCTGCCCAGTTGAGAAATGGTCCGCTCGATCTCGGCCCGGGACCCGCTGGATGCCGACACCATCACGATGACTGACGCAACGCCGATGATAATGCCGAGCATGGTCAGAAAACTGCGCAGCGCATTCACCCGCAAGGCGACGATTGCGACTAGCAGAATCTTCCAGAGCTTCACGCTGATGAACGCCCGCCGCCGGGCACCGCCAAATCGCCCACCAGTCGACCATCCCTGAAACTCAAACTCCGGCGGGTGGCCCCCGCGACCTCCGGCTCGTGGGTGACGACAATAATCGTTATGCCGGTCTCATTGAGCGCCGCGAACAATTCCAGGATGTCGCTGGAGGTCTGGGTATCAAGAGCGCCCGTGGGCTCATCAGCAAGGATGATGGTCGGGTTATTCACCAGCGCCCGCGCGATGGCTACCCGCTGCTGCTGCCCGCCGGACAGCTGGGTTGGCTCATGATCCACCCGGTTTGAGAGACCGACCTGATTCAGACAGTGAAACGCCCGAGCATTAGATTCATCTGAGCGTTGAATATCAGAGTAAAGCAGGGGCAACTTGACGTTCTCAAGCGCTGTGGTCTTTGGCAGAAGGTTAAATTGCTGAAAGACAAACCCAACCGCGCGGTTCCGGTAGTCGGCGAGTTCGTCGGCTGTTCTTGCGGATAGATCCACGCCGTCCACGATCAGCTCGCCTGACGTTGGGGTATCCAGTGCGCCAATCAGGTTCATCAGGGTCGATTTTCCTGACCCGGACGGACCCATAATGGAGAGATATTCACCGCGGCCG
This sequence comes from Pseudomonadota bacterium, assembly GCA_039033415.1. NCBI lineage: Bacteria > Pseudomonadati > Pseudomonadota > Pseudomonadota bacterium. The sequence continues at coordinate 14,954 of JBCCCR010000040.1, forward strand.
ATAACCAGGTCTACATCGCGCAAGGCGTGCACGGTTTCCGAACCCATGAGGTAGTCTTTGCAGATGCCCTGGCACTGCACCAGCGGTGCGCTCATTGCGGCGAGTCGAAAATTCGAGTAACCACAACCAGACCCTCCTGAACCTCCGGGCCGGTAACCTGGGTATGAGTCTCGTCACTGATTCCCAGACGGACCGGCATCGGGCCGATGTGACCGTCGTTGCTCTGGACCCAGATTTGCGCGGTACGGCTGTCCGCTGCCTGGCGTCTAAGTGCTTCGTACTGCTGATACTGCGCTTCGTCGAGATTTGCTTTCAACACACTTGCGACGCGCTGCTGCATCTGTTGACGCATTTGCCGCCGCGGATCGCTGGAATCTTCCGACATCGGAGAAGGCTGCCCTTGAATACCGCGGATTGCGCCGCCGCGGCCTTCTCGCATCTGCTGTAACGAATCACGGATTCGGGTCTCCTGCTGCGGGCTCAGAGCCAACTGCTCCAAAATGGAATCAACCGGGTTACGCCCAGTGCGACGCCAAGCCCCTGCGTCCTGGCCCCCAGAGCCTGCGCCATCCGTTGCCATCTTCGCCAGGGCAGACCCCGGGGCTGGCCCGAACCGCACCGCATCATTGGTGATTCTCAGGACGTTGGAGCTCTTACCGGTAATGATCTCCACCATGGCAGTCATGCCGGGCAACAAACGGCGACCAGGATTCGCAGCGTTGATGATCACCGTGTAGGTGACAACGTTGTTCGTTTCGTTCGGCGCCAGGCGGACCTGGTCGACACGACCCCCAAACTCAAGATCAGGAAATGCATCAACAGAAAACGACACGTCGTTTCCGTTGCTGACGTTCCCGATGTCAGCCTCGTCAATATTGGCCTCGATCTGAATCTGGGTCAGATCCTGAGCGATATAGAACAATACGGGGGAGGACAGACTCGCGGCGACAGTCTGGCCCTGATCCACAGCCCTTTCGATCACAATGCCATTGATCGGAGATCGAATTCGGGTGCGCTCAAGGTCGATCTCGGCGGATTCCAGCGACGCCTCACGCTGTTTTTTCGCCGCCTGTGCGTTTTCCAACTGCGCGTTTGCCATCGTGAGGTCAGCCTGGGCCGCGTCATGGTTGGCGACAGCGGAATCCAGCTCAGATGAGGACAGCGTTCCCTGGGCGGCCAGCGGCTGGGCTCGCTCCAGGTCCCGGCGGGCGCGCCGCAGGTTTGCGTCAGCACGATCCACGCTGGCCCGCTGCAGAGCAATATTGGCATTGGCAACGTCCAGGTCCGCTCGGCTTTGCAAAACCCGGGACTCAAAGCTCTGAGCATCGATCAGCGCCAGTAGCTGCCCTTCCTGAACTTCTGTGTTGAAGTCGACGAAGATCTCTTTAATCTGTCCGGAAAGCTGTGACCCGACCTCCACCGTCACCAGCGGCCGGACCGCGCCGGACGCTGCCACCGTTCGCAGGATATCGCCCCGATCGACCAAGGAAGTCTCCACTCGTAGTGTCTGGGTCCCGGTCTCCCTATCTCCCGCGAGATAAAAACCGGCGAAGATCAGCAGCCCGGTAGTCGCAAGGGTAATGGCTAATCGAGTCATGGTGATTTTTGGCATGTTGTCATTCGTCACCCGTCCTTAACAACCATCTGAACTCAAATCCGCCGGCAATCTGAACCGTCGATACCAATGGATCGCTGAACCTTTCATCCTAAGACCTCGCGCAGAGCCGAATCGGCTTCAGGGCGCGACCAGGTCACTGTGCACGGCCGCAGATTATGCAGAAACATCAAAAAACTGTGGGGAGCGACGTACGCGATTAAGCGAGAGCGCCTCCAAAACCCCATGGAGATTCGGAATATTAACCTGATGTCGCAGGTAGAAGCGGGTGAAATGATTGCCGTCGACACGTCCAGGTGTGGAAGATTACCAGCCGGCGAAGTTCCAGGCATTCGATTTGCTCAGCCCCCGGGTACACCTGGCAGGCGGGTGACGTGGCGGCCACAAAGATTGGTTGCTTGGTTCACGCCCAGCATCGTCATATCTCGCTCCAGCTCCGCGCGCATTAGCTCCATGCCCCGATCCACGCTGGTCTCACCGGCAGCGGCAAGGCCATATAGGTAGGGGCGACCAAAAGAACAAGCGGTAGCGCCTGCGGCGATAGCCTTGATGACATGTGTCCCGCGGCGTATCCCCCCATCGACAATCAGGTCCGGGCCAGCCCCCTTTCCACATCCTCTGGAAAAGGGGTCAGACAACTTTTTAGTGCACCCCAATCCTCTAATGAGTTTTCTGACCCTGTTTCCGGAACGGTCGCTCTCGGCAGCGAAAACCGCTTGTCAGTTGTTGGCGCGCTGAACGATGTGTTCGGATACCTTTTTTGGGCAAACCTATGGCGCCTGGACACACTGCTCATTCTGACGTGACTAAGTCAGGGCTTTGTATCTTCTCCCGCGTTGGCAAAGCCCCATTAACTCCGGTTGCCCAAACCGGTGAGGATAAATCCCGGTCTGACGTGTCAGCCAAGCCTGGTACTTGAACCTGACCCCAAAAATTCTGACCCCAAAAACTCTGACCCCAGAAACTTACGTCATGGTGTGCTTGCCGCATCGAGATAGGCATCGACCTCCACCGGTACCGAGGCTGACGGCTGCGCCCGCACCGCTACCAGCAACAGCTCGGCGCCCTCAAGCCATCGCTCCGCCGCTATGGGCAGTTGGTCTCGCTCCAGCCGGAGCACCTGAGTTGAGCGGGAATGCCGGCGGGTCAGCTGCAGTCGGCTGGACCATTCCCGGATATAGCTGTGGCCCCGCCATACTTCCCGTCTCACCGGGTGCGCCAGCGCAAAGCGCCAGGAATTCGGCGACTGGAGGCTACTGTGGACGCTGTCGATCCCAACAACCAGCTCCAGCACCCCGTGCGCCAGGCCAATTTTCTGGACCTGAAGCTGCACGTCCTCGCCTCGCAGTCTGGCGCCTTGCTCAAGGGGAACCCGTCCCGCAACGGACAGGGATTGGGGGGTAATCTGCAGCGTGCCCTGAAAGGTCACCGGGCCGCTCCGGAGCTCCCCTGGCGGCACGGAGAATGCCAGTCGAAGCTGCTCCCGCACCGGTCCAATCGAGCGATACTCGGGCAGCAGCAACGCGGCAACTTCGCCCAGGGTTTCGCTCCTTTGTCCGAGGGGCTGGGCTTGCGCGCCGTTGAGCCGGAGCGGTTGCCCGGTTGTATTAACCCGATAGGCCCCGGGCTGATGAAACTGGAAATCCAGCGGCAGCTGGATGTTGAGATGCTGCACAACCGGCGTCCCGGCCTGCACCGATGCCGCCACTTTGGCGCTCGGCGTCGCCGCCGGCACCAGCCGCAGCCCGACGTAAACCGCGAGGCCGGTCAGCATCGCGACCCAGAGCCAGGTTTGGGAACGGTTGCTCAGCCGGCCGCACCCGATAACTAGCGCCGTGGTAACCAATGTGAGGGCGCGCAGCCCGCGGATCTCCGGCGGCATCGGCTCGCTGAGGCGGGCCAGATAGCTGGCCAGCGCCGTTTCCGCGACCATCAGCAGGCCGGCGGTTACTAGCGCAGCGATCAGATCAACCGGTTGTCGCACCAGCAGCGCCGCAGCAGAAAGACCACAGATCAGGCCCAGAGAGCCAAGCATGCCGTAGGCCCAGTCGGCCAGCGGCACCCGAAATCCCTGCTGGTGCAACAGCCACAGCTCCGCGACGTGGACCGGCAGCACAATGATCGCCAGCAGGAGCAGTAGCTTGGCCAGCGCTATTTTTGCTCGGGGCAACGGCCTGATGCGCCAGTCCGGCTCCTGACCGGCAAAGGGGCGCATGGGCTGCCACAGCGAGATCACAAGCCAGGCGGCGGCAATCGCGTAGGTATCCGCCTGGGCCATGCTGAGCCATTCGGATTGGCGTACTCCGTCGGCCAACGTCAGCGCCCAGATCTTCGCCAGCAGCAGCGCGAGCATCACCGCCGCTGCCGGCCAGATCGCGCGCACGTCCCAGCGAAGCTGATGCACCATCAGAGACACGGCGCGGCTCTCCGGGTAGGCCTGGAAACTGCCGCCACCACATCCCGCAGCGACATGGGCTCGGTAGACAGTTCCTCAAGACCGGGCAACTGCTGCCGCAGCTCTTGCTCCGTGCCGGTTGGATCGAAACGGCTGTGCACCAGCTCCAACCGGGCGCCGTCCTGGCGCCACTGAATCCAGTCTTCCGTCAACGACGAATCGCCCGGTGGGGCCCCCGGCGCCTCCCGGAGCCGAACGCGGATCCTTCGAAATCGGTTCAGCAGATATTCCGTGGGTTCCTGCAAATAGCACCGGCCCTTCCGCAGCATGACCACCTGATCGACCAGCCGCTCGATTTCGTCCAGGTCGTGGGAGGCCAGCACGACGGTCATGGGCTGATCACCAGCGCTCGCCAACACGCTGTCGACAATCTGGTCCCGTACCGCTACATCAATTCCGGCGAACGGCTCATCGAGCAGGAGGAGCCGGGGGCGGAAAGCAAGGCAGGAGATCAGCGCCACCTTCTGCCTGTTGCCTCGCGACAGGGTCGCCAGGCGTCGGTCCGCCGGCACCAACAGCCGCTCGCAAAGCCGCTGTTCCAGTTCCTTATCCCAGGTGCGGTAGAACGGCCGCAGGTAGGCCAGATAGTCGCTCGCGCTGACGTGTCCCGGGAGCTGCGTCTGGTCTGCGAGGTAGGCCACCTGCTGAAACAGCTCTGACCGGATCGCCGTCAGGTCGGTGCCCAGAACCTGGCCCTCGCCGGCCGTGGGAGGCAGCAGGCCCAGCAGTAGGCGAAAGGTGGTGGATTTGCCCGCACCGTTGGGACCGAGCAGCGCGCAAAAGTTGCCCCTCGCGACGTTGAGGTCGAGATTTTCCAGCGCCGTCAGGCGTCCAAAACGCCGGGTCAGTCCCTGGGTTGTGATGGCCAGATCTGCCATGGTTAATCTCCTTCGCTTTTCGGGTCCGGATCAAGCCGGGACCAGTGCCGTGTGAGCGCCGCCTGTACCTCATCCAGCGACAGGTTCATCTGCCGCGCCGCTACCACCACCTGCTCCAGCGGATCTCCCAGCACCTTCTGCCGATCCGCCTTGGTGACCTGCGTGCTGCTGGTAACCAGGGTTCCAACACCAGGGCGCACTTCCAGCAACCCCTCTTCCACCAGTCGGGCCACAACCTTGTGCGCGGTGTTCGGATTGATTTTGAGCTCCTGGCTCAGTACCCGCACCGAGGGAAATCGGTCGCCGGGCTTGAGCTGCCCGGCCACGATGGCCTTGCGGGCGGCGTAGGCCACCTGAGTATGGGCCGGCACACCGGGTTTGAACACAACCGAAAACGGCAACATAGGTGTACTATGTATACTAGTACACTAGGAATAGTCAAGTGACCACGAGGGAAAGAACGCTGGAAAGACTCCGGGTCTGACCCTTCCCGGGCTGTCTTCAGGCGCTTAGGCCGTCGAGGACCGTTTTACCGATGGCGGTGCCGCTGGCGTGAAACTCGCGGCCGGCCTGCAGGCGGCTGGCGTTTAGCGCGCCGTCCTGACGCTGGACAATCGACCGTAGCTGCCCGCATCAAGCAGCGCCGCCACGCGGTTGAGCAGCGCCTGCTGCACCGAGAGGACCGCCGTAGCGAATATGGGCCGGGTGAACATGAACTCCCACCTGACGCTGACCGCAAACACCGTATCGGGACGGCACCACCCAAGTCATTCTCGACCCCATGGATTTCATGCCCCAGGGCACTCTCTCGATCGCTGCGCGATCTCACTTTGTGGCCCGCCTCGCGGCGCTGGTGCCTAGCCCGTGGGTGAATCTGACGCGCCACCGCGGGGTTTTTGCGCCGACCAGCCGGCTGAGAGGGCAGATCACTCCGGCAGGCCGCGGCAAGGGCGGGCGCCCCAGCACCGAGCCGACCGAAGACCAGGAGCACGAACCTGCCCGTCCACGCCAGTCCATGACCTGGGCCCAGCGCCTGCGGGGGGGGGTGTTCAACACACCCGAGGGTGGCCTCTCTTGATGCTACGCATCAATTCACCTTTTTGACAAAGAAACCTGCGAGGTCTGTCGGCGGACTGGTGAGAGTCATCGCAGCGATTGAGGACCCGAGCGTCATCATCCCCCCGGCGAGCGCAGAACAGCCGAGAAACGGCCAACGATTCGGGTCGCAGGCCGCCCAAAGAGCTGAACACAAGGGTGAAACAGGAGCTTCAGGATTGGGCCGCTGCTGGGACAGGACGCTAATTTTACTTATCCCCGATAGACTCAGCTTCCATTCGACGGCCTTTGACAGGGCTGCCTTAAGCGCCACCAAGTCCCGATTAACAGTGACTTTCGAGATTCCAGCCTTCAGAAGCCTCGTGCGCCATTTCTCGAATACCCACGAAGATATGTCGGCTAGCTGCCGGTGGTAAGACTCTCGCTCGAAACACGCTTTGAGCCGATCAACAGGCTGCCGGCCGGTCTTGCGTTGAGCTGTAATCGACGGCCCATAACGCTCATCAACGTATTCCTTCAGGGTATATTTGCGATCAGGGCGCAGCTCAATCTCGGGACTCTTGCCGTCTTTCTTAGCGTAGGCAACGGAGCCCATGACGGACTCGCAGAGGTGCCGTGCATGGCCGAACGTGATGCCGCCAACCTCGCCTAGCTTCTTCCGCTTCCCTCTGCTCCAATGGCAGTAATAGACAACTTTGCCGGTCGGGTACACGCGTACCATGAACCCTTGATTACGCTCACAGTGAACGTCATAGGGCTTGTCTTTGGACTCGAGCTTCTGGATCCTTTCGCCGGACAGCAGGACGCGCATTTTCCAATTCCATGGAGCAAATATGGTGCGGTTTTGGCCTCACAGCCAGACTGAACCGAACACAACGGGAATGTAACACACTGTTTTTGCTTCTATGTTCCTGTTTCCAATGGTGGTGTGATCGCTTTCGGGAGGGAGGGGTCAGAGGTGTGAACTGTGCTCTTCATTCCCAGATCTCGTAAGACTGGAATACGGCTCGCCCTAGTCGTCATATACTGCCGAACACATTTTGGATAGCAACCTATCGAGTTGGCGAAGCTCAACTTCTGTTAACGAAGCGATCAACCGTTTATCTGCATCTTTTAGCTTGTGCAAAATCTTGCGGTATTGCGCTTTGCCCTTTGTCGTCAGAGAGAGGAGTTTTCGCCGCCCGTCGTTTCCGTCATCTTGTCGAGTGATCAATTGTTTAGACAGCAGGGAAGCGGCACCTCGGCTGAGGCTGTTTTTCGGTTGCTGCGTCAGGTCAGCCACGTCGATTGCGCTTATTTTGTCCCTCTGAGCAAGGCAAAAAAGGATAGAAAACTCGGGTCGCGTCAGATCGTATTCGTTTTCTATTGCACGATTCGTCGGGTCACGAAAATGATTGGCTAGAAATGCGATCTTGAAGTAGATGGGAATCGGGTTGTCAGAGGTTATCGAACGGAGTTTCATCGGTGGTGTAGTACGCCCGTAGCCAATTTGCGCTCTCAATCGTATCAGTCTTTGCCGCGATGCTGCTCGCTCGAAAAGAACCGACACCAAATCAATTTGACAACGAGCCTGATTGACATACTCAATCTGAACAAGTTATAAAGTTCCGAATGGAATAGATCCATATGGAACTTTATGAATTCCCACGCACCATTTCGATTTGAAAGCTTCTTTGTCGGAGGTTGTCGAACCCTGGTGTCGGGTCGCCCGTCTAAACCAGTGTCGTTTACCGCGTCAGCGCCACCGTACACGAATAATCAGAACGGGCATTACCATCTTAATCCGGCCTATGTGCAGGCTTTTCTGGTTGGCCAGGCCGAAAATCTAGTTCTCGTCCATGGTGGTGGGTTTACCGGCTCGATGTGGGAATCGACCCCAGACGCGCGACCGGGTTGGCTGCAGCATAGCGTTGCCGCCGGTTTCAACACCTATGTCATCGACAATGTCGGCCGCGGCAGGGCTGGCTGGTCTGCGACGGACCTTGACGCGCTGGGCCCGCCGATAACGCGCACCGAAGAAGAGGCATGGGAACTGTTCCGTCTCGGCGAAAATAGCGGCTACGCTGATCGTGTGGCGTTTGAAAACCAACGGTTTCCAACCGCCGACCTGGACAACCTGACTGTCCATTTTGTACCGCGATGGCTTGATCACAAGTCCGAAAGCGCCGCCGCCTTGCTGGCTCTGCTTGAGCGCATCGGCCCCAGTATCGTGGTCGCTCATAGCCAGGGCACCGAGTGCGTTTTCGAAGCGGTTGAGCGAAATGCAGATCAATTCAAGGCGTTGGTGTTAGTCGAACCATCCGCCGTACCTAAAAGCTGTAAAGCAATGATTGAGCCCCAGATTCCGGTACTCCTTGTGGCTGGAGACTACCTCGATTGCCTGCCGTTGTGGCGCGTGCTCGCGGCAAGTTATGTCGACCTAGTCCGCGAAATCGAATCCGGCGGCGGCATCGCGAAAAGACTCGATCTGAACCTGGAGGTTGGGCCAGGGTTTTCCCATTTACCCATGATGGATATTGGGAGCGACAAGGTTTTTCAACTCATTCACAACTGGTTAGAAACGGCGGCGACCTGTTCGCGCTGGAGGGCGTAAAAATGAAAACAAATGTTCGGATTTGTCCTTGTGGTTTCGCGGTACCAATTTGGTTTCTTGCTGTACCGTTCGCATTCGCCCAACCGACAGCAATGTCGCAAGAGTCAGAAAGCGCCGAAGGGTTGCTAGAAGAAGTTGTTGTCAGCGCGCGCAAACGCGCTGAATCGGCCCAGGATGTACCAATCACCATTAATGTGTTTAGTGGGGCCAACCTGCGTGAGCGCGGCATCAACGATATCGAGTCTATCGAAGAAAACACACCGGGCTTTACGTTTGACTTCTTAGGGGGAACACGGGCGCGGCCTACCATTCGCGGCATTGGATCTGACGAAACCGGGCCCGGAGGCGATCCATCTACAGGCGTGTTTTTGGACGGTGTGTACCTTGGCAGGTCGGGTATGCAGGCAGTCGATGCTTATGATCTCGAGCGTGTAGAGGTCTTAAAAGGCCCGCAGGGAACACTTTTCGGTCGCAACGTTGTGGGTGGCGCTGTCAGTTTCGTAACGGCCAAGCCAACAGATCGTCAGAATGCCCGTCTAAGCCTTACCGTCGGTCAGTTCGATACAGTTGAAACCGAAGGCTTCGTCAATGTGCCCGTATCCGACACTGTCAAGGTTCGTGCGGCCTTCGCCACAAAAGACAATTCAGGCTACGGCAACAACGAGTTTACCGAAGAACGGCTCGATGATAGAAACCGCAGCAGCGCTCGGATCCACGTACTCTTTGAACCAGCAGAGACGATGTCCTTTCTTCTTACGGCGGACTCAACCCAGGACAACGCCAATGGAAGGGTGGGAAATACTCACCGTCCCGTAGGCTCAGATGCCGATGGGCCTTTTGTCAATCGCGCAGAGATTGACGGCTTTTCTGAAAGAGACACGTGGGGTGTATCGCTTACGTCAGAGATCGACCTGGATGCTTTCACGCTAACAAACATCACGGCGTACCGGACGATCACCGAGGGTTTTCTTGAAGATATTGACGGATTCAATCGGATAGAAAACCCCGGCGTTGTTAATGTTGACCTGGGCTTCTCGGACGACGCGGACTCTTTTTCAACGGAGTTTCGTCTGGCCGGCTCCAACGAACGCCTCGATTGGACCGTTGGCACGTACTACTCGCAGGAAGAAGGTGACGGCACAGTAACGTTGCGAATCGACGGCACTGGGGCGGAAAACACGGCAGAGGCGTTCGATACTGACTTGTTTTTTACAGGTGTGGGTAAGACAGAGTCCGTTGCACTGTTTGCAGACATGATTTACTCACTGTCGGATCGATGGAATCTCTCGGGTGGCGCCCGTTACACACAGGACACGAAGGATTTTACGGGAGGCTTCTTCGCCCTAGGCGGTGCGGCTGAAGTTCGTACAGAGTCTATTAGCGACGTCGACTTTGACGAAACCACCTGGCGCGTATCGTTGGACTACACAATTTCAGACTCGGCAATCGCATATTTCAGCGCTTCGACAGGCTTTAAAAGTGGTGCGTTTCCACTGATCGCCACGGTACCGGGGCAGTTTATTACCCCTCTCGCTCCGGAGACCGCAGAGAATTTTGAGGTGGGTATCAAGGCAGATCTGGCAAACGACCGAGTTCGGCTCAACGCCTCTCTGTTTACCCAGGACTTTGAGAACTTGCAGATCATCTCAGTAAGCTCCGCCGGAGGCAACGATTCGATCAACGCTCCCACCGCCGACATAGACGGTGTGGAAATCGATCTTCTTGCTTTTTTGACTCCCAACCTTAGCGTTGAGGCTCGCTATACATACCTCGATGCCTTTTATGGCCCGTTTAACTTTGGCGGCACCATCCTGACTAACTCCCAGGTCATCCGCACACCAAAATCAGACTTTGCGCTTTCGCTACGTTACGAACACGAGTTTGGTGACGGTTCGCGCTTTTACCTGGTTCCGCAAGTATCTGGACGAGACGAGGTCTTTGACGATGTCGACAACAACCTGGAAGAGTTGCGGCCCAGCAGAACCATTGTCAACGCTAACGTGGGTTGGATTTCTGCGGACGGTACCTATGAACTCCGCGTGTTCGGCAAGAACTTGACCGATGAAAACTACTTCAATCGGGTTTCGAACATTCCCGGAACCGCTGGTCAGAGCACGAGTGGCCCACCACGAATGTACGGCCTGCAGCTCGTTTGGAACATCGACTAACCGAACCTCCTCTCCCGGCTGGCTCGCTACTGCACAAGCGGTAGCGATTGCCAGCCGACCCCATGGATATGTATATGGATCGCATACCAACCACGCATGTTGGCAGCCTGCCGCGCCCGAGCGATGTGTTCGAGCTTCTGGAGGAGAAGGAAAGGACATCCGTTGAACCTGCTGGCTTTGCAAAGCGCGTAAAGCAGGCTGTTTTCGACATTGTCGAGCAGCAGCGCGACTGCGGAATCGACTATGTGGGCGATGGCGAGGTCAGCAAATTTTCCTACACATTTTACGTGCGACACAGGCTGCAGGGTGTGGGAACGGCAGACCAGGTGGACGCAGAGCGCCCGAAAACAGCAGCCCATCGGGACTTGTTGGATCACCCGGAGCTTCTGCAACGAATTGCGCAAAAAACCAAAGCGGTAAACTGGTATGAAATGGTGCCGCCGCCGGTTTGTATCGCACCGATAGACTATGTGGGACAGGCTGCGCTCACAGCGGATCTCAAAAACCTGTCCTTGGCGGTTTCCAAACAAGACGTCGCTGGCGCCTTCGTAAACTCCGCTTCGCCGGGTGTGCTCACAAAATTCGTGCCCGATTGCCACTATGGCGACGAAGATGACTATCTTTCCGCTCTGGTCGACGCCATGCGAACGGAGTACCAGGCGATTCACGCGGCAGGCTTTATGCTACAGATCGATGCTCCCGATCTGGCTTCGGCACGCCATAACCAATATCAGTCGTTAACCGACAAGGAGTTTCGTCGCATCGCCGCACGCAACATCGAGGGCATCAATGCGGCAACGGCCGGTATTCCGGCGGAATCTATCCGCATGCATGTGTGCTGGGGTAACTATGAGGGCCCGCACACGCACGATATCCCGTTCTCAGAAATTACCGATCTGGTGTTCGCAGCTCGACCTGCCGCAATTCTATTTGAGGGGGCCAATCCAAGGCATGCCCATGAATGGGAAGACCTTACCAGCGTGGAGATTCCCGAAGACAAAATTCTCATTCCCGGCGTCATTGATACGACGACAAACTTTGTTGAGCACCCGCGGCTCGTCGAACACCGGCTCATGCGTTATGCCGATCTGGTCGGCCGCGAAAGGGTTATCGCAGGGACCGACTGCGGCTTCGCGACCTTTGCCGGGCCCGACAACGCCATCGTTCCATCCGTGGTTTGGGCCAAACTGCGGTCCCTTGCCGAAGGTGCGACAATCGCCTCCGAACGGCTTTGGCCCTAACAAACGCGGTATCGCTAAACATGCGAAAAAGAACCATCGTTGTGGGGTTATGCGTTCTGGCCGCCTTCATCTGCTACATCGACCGGGTCAACATCTCGGTGGCCATCATCCCAATGCAAGAAGCATTTGGCTGGTCCGATACGACAAAAGGCTTTGTCCTCTCCTCGTTTTTTATCGGCTACGTGCTTTTTCAAATTCCAAGTGGCTGGCTAACCAACCGATTCGGTGGTCGTATCCTGCTCGGTTGTGCAATTGTCGTGTGGTCGCTCATGACGCTTTTGACACCTCCGGCTGCCGCCTATTCGTTTACGGCCCTGATAGCGGTCCGCATTTTGATGGGTGTGGGCGAAGCGGGGGCTTTTCCCGGTGCCTATGGTTTGTTCGGTCAATGGGTGCCGCCAAAGGAACGGTCACGCGCCATCGCGGCGCTGCTCAGTGGTCTGCCCTTGGGAACGTTATTCGCGCTTGCCGCGACAGGACCAATCGTTACGGCGTTTGGTTGGCCAAGTGTGTTCTACATTTTTGGAGCCAGCGGATTTGTCTTCGCCATCGCATGGTTCGCGTTGGTGAGCGAGACACCTGATACCCATCCAACCATCAAACAGCGCGAGCGCGAGGAGATCGGCCCGATCACCAGGTCCGAGCAAGCGCCCGAGATTCCCTGGCGCCAGATTTTCTCTAACTCCGCGGTTTGGGCTCTGATTGTCAATCACTTTTGCAGTAACTGGACATTTTACGTGTTACTGGCGTGGCTGCCGAGCTACTTCAGCGACGCGCTGAACGTCAATCTGACCGCCGCGGGGCTGCTGTCCGTGGCGCCGTGGGTAACGATGTTCCTCATGACGAACATCGCGGCGCGCATCGCCGACGGCATGATATCGCGAGGGGTGTCGGTAACCCTTGTGCGCAAGCGCATGCAGCTGACCGGTCTTCTTGGTGCCGCAATGTTCTTGCTGGCTGCGCCCACTGTCACCAGTGCTCCAGCAGCCGTGGCCATCATTTGTGGTGCCCTCGGCATGCTTGCATTCACCTGGTCTGGGTTTGCGCCGAACCATCTCGATATTGCTCCACGTTATGCCGGGTTTCTGCTCGGCGTAACCAACACCGCCGGGTCGGTCCCAGGCGTTATCGGCATTACGGTCACGGGTTTTCTACTCGAGACGACGGGGTCTTACACCGGAACATTTGTCCTGGCGGCGGCCATATGCTCAATCGGCGCGGTTGTTTGGCTGTTGTTCGGATCGGCTGAAGAGCAAGCCTTCGCAAAATCGGAGCAACGCCCGAGAACAGATCCCCTTGGGCCTGAGCGCGCCTCTCATGGGTGAGGACAAAGATCAGGATGATATGCAAGATCGGGCTCACGACCCGTTGCCCCTGACTGGGTTAAGAATACTCGACTTTGGGCATACGGTGATGGGTCCATCCTGCGGGCTTGTGCTCGCCGATCTAGGTGCCGATGTCACTCGCATAGAGCCAATAGCGGGCGATAGAACGCGCCGGCTGGGCGGTTTTGGCGCGGGCTTCTTCGCCGCATTCAATCGCAACAAATCCAGCATTGGCATCGACCTCAAAACGGCGGATGGACGTCGGGTCGCTGAGCAGCTAATACGAAACAGCGACGTGCTCATAGAGAACTTTGCACCCAAGACGATGCAACGCCTTGGGCTCGACTGGCCCATGGCCAGACGGCTTAACCCAAAGCTTGTGTATTGCTCCATGAAGGGCTACCTCTCCGGGCCGTATGAAGAGCTCCCCGCTCTCGATGAAGTTGTCCAAATGCAGTCGGGTCTTGCATTCATGACCGGCCCGGCGGGGCGTCCATTGCGGGCCGGCGCTTCTGTCGTTGACATTCTGGGAGGCATGTTCGGTGTCATTGCCATCCTCGCCGCACTGCGTGAGCGAGAGGCAACAGGGCTTGGCCAGTTGGTGAGGAGCTCCTTGTACGAGAGTGCCGTGTTCTTGATGTCACAGCACCTGGCAGTTAGCGCAACTTCTGCCGAACCACTTCAGCCAATGCCCGAGAAGAAGATCGCCTGGGCTGTTTACGATATCTTTCAGACGGCCGATCGGCCCGTATTTGTTGGTGTGACCAGTAACAAACACTGGGAGCGACTTCGCGAGCAATTCCGCTTTGGCGAATGGGCGCACGAAGCACAATTTTCGTCGCAGGACGGGCGTCTGGCAGCACGTGATGTTCTTATGAACCGCATCTCCTTTGCGTTTGCCAAGCTACCCGCCGAAGTCATTTTGGCAGGCTGTCGCAAGGCAAAAGTTCCTTGCGCCCCGGTCAACGCACCCGAGGATCTGGCAGAGGACGAGCATCTCGCGTGCCAAGGTGGCATGCATTCAATCGACATTGCACCCGGGTTGTCGGCCAGGTTACCGGCACTTCCCATCGAGATGGGTCAACGTCGGCTCCCACTTCGTGCACAACCACCCCTCGTTGGCAGTGGCGCGCACAATCGATTGCGCGAAGCCGGTTTGCGCGAGACCGAAATTGATGCTCTTGCGGCAACTGGTGTCCTGACTATCGACGGGCGCGAGCAATGAGCGCTTCCTATCCAAGACGAGTGCTGCTCCGCGAAGTTGGCGTTAGAGAGGGCTTTCAGTTTGAGAGCAATGTCGCACCAACCCGTAAAAAGGTCGCGTTGCTCAACGCGCTGGCCGAGACCGGGTTGACGCAAATCGAAGCGGCATCATTTGTTAGTCGCACCCGCGTTCCGGGATGGTCTGATGCTGAAGCGGTTGCGAATGCCCTCAACACAAAGCCTGACGTCCACTTTTTGGCCTTTTACATGAACGACCGAGGGCTTCAAAGAGCCCGCGCAGCAAACATGCTGACGATTCGCGGCAATCTTTATGCAACGGCTTCGCCCGACTTCCTTTACCGCAATACTGGTTGGACACCTGAGATAGAACTGGCGCGTGCCACCGCCATGGCAGCATCGCTTGCAGGTAATGGCATCAGCGTCTCGGAGCTAACCGTTATGGCGGCGTTTGGCTGTAACTATTCAGGGGAAGTAACCGCGGCGACCGTGATCGCGAAGATAGATCAACTACTGGCAGTTTGCCATGACCAGGGACACGGCGACAATCAAGTCTTCTGTCTCGCTGACACCATGGCTTGGGCGACACCTGCAAGCATGCGGCAAGTTATTGGCGCCGTTCGTGAGCGTTGGCCAACCCACAGAATCGCGCTGCACTTGCATGATACGCGAGGGCTCGCTATCGCCAATGCCATGGTGGGGCTGCAGATGGGAGTTGATTGTTTTGATGCTGCGGTGGCTGGCTTGGGCGGATGCCCGTTCGCGGGTCACAAGGGCGCTGCGGGAAACATGTGTACAGAAGATTTTGCATTCCTCTGCGAAGAGTTGGGTGTGGACACCGGCATCGATGTTGACCAGCTAGGGGCCGTTGGGCGTATGGCTGAAGAGATTGTCGGCCATGCGTTACCGGGGCGCGTAAAGCACGGCCAGAGCTTATCAAGCTATCGAAATGGCTGAGGGTTTGAACGATGTGTATGTCGATAGATCAGCCGAGGTATCGGTGTGTCGGCGATTTGCGTTCCACTTTGTGTTGGATGCCGAGCCCTCGACGTTGGCCAAGTTATTCGGATTGGTGTGCAGTTATGCTTTCGTACCCGTCGAGGTATCGGTCAAACAACGTCCGGGCGGGAAGTTAGTGGTTGATATGGACGTGCTGGAACTCGACACCAAGCGTGCGGACCTGTTCAACAGGAAAGTTAACCAATTGGTTGAGACGATAAGCGCATCCTTCAGCGCATTGAGATGAGCCCGATCGGCCCTCGATTCTCGTTGACAGCGCCTGCAGCGGGTGCTGTTCAGCTTCCCGCCGACGAACGTGGAGCGCTGGTTAAGCAGTAGTAAGATGTGTCGGTACAAAGATAGGATTTGACCCAATGGCGGCATTGACCCGGCGAAAAGCGATCACGACGGCAGCGGCATTGGCTACTGCGGCCTGTACGTCCTCACCCACGAGCAAGCCATCTCACCGCAAGACATATGACGTGATTGTGGTCGGGGGCGGCTCAGCCGGCTCGGTGGTGGCCAGTCGGCTCAGCGAAGATCCCAATCGCAAAGTGCTGCTGTTGGAGGCCGGCGGCGAGGCCTCCCATGAGCTGCTGGACAATCCGCTCCGGTGGTTTGGGATGCTGGGATCAGAGCTCGTTTATCCGGACATGACCCTGCCACAGCAGGGCCTTGGAGCCAAAGAGTTGTTTGCCGGGCACGGCAAAGTGATTGGCGGGTCCAGCACCATCAACGCCATGATCCATCACCGCCCCACACCGCAAGACATTGACGACTGGGGTCTGGACGGCTGGGGCTGGCGTAATCTTGAGCCCATGCTACGCCGCTCAGAAACCTGGCTTGGCCCCTCGTCAGCGTTGCGTGGCAAAGCAGGCCCTATTGGCGTGATGCCGCTGCCTGATCCGCCGCGGCTGGCCGATGCCGTTATGGAGGCCGCCGAACGCCACGGCCTTGGCGCGTCTGAAGATATCAACGGTAGGTTGCAGGTGGGTGCCGTCGTCAATCAATTGGCCTGGGCTGATGGTTTTCGGCAGCACACCGGTCGCGCCTATCTGGAAAAGGCGCGTGGGCGCAACAACCTGACGGTGGTGACGGGCGCCCAGGTCACCTCCCTGCTACTGGAAGGTGACCGTTGTGGCGGTGTTGCATTCAATCATCAGGAGACCCCACAGCGCGTGGAAAGCGCTAGGGTGGTGCTCTGTGCCGGGGCGCTGAGAACACCTCAGCTGTTGATGTTGTCCGGCATAGGACCAGCGGAAATATTGCGCAGACAGGGTATTGGCGTAAGGGTCGATAGCCCGGCCGTAGGCGCGAACCTGCATGACCACCTGTTGGTGTCCGGCAACAGTTTTGCCACCGAGGCACCCATTGAGCGATCGGAGGTCCATGGCTCCGTAGCGGTGGTTTACGGCCGATCTGCACAGTCACGTTTTGACCGGGACCTGATGATGAACGTGTCCACGAGCGCCAACGTGATCCCTCCCCTGGAAGGGGCAACCAACGGTTTCAAAACCTCCTTCAGCTTCACCAAACCACGAAGCCGGGGGCAACTGTCCCTGGCCAGCGCCGACCCGGCGGCCCAGCCGCTGATCGACGTGAATTACCTGGGCCATCCGGACGATTTCGCCGGGATGACGGCTGCGCTGTCCCTCAGCCGCACATTGCTTTCCGACCCCGCGCTGGCCAGCTTGGGTGGACGGGAGCTTAACCAGCGATACTTCCGCGACCGTCACAACCCCGCTCCTGGGCTGCGTCAGTTCTTCAGCGACGGTGCAACTCCGTTCGGACACTACTGCGGTACCTGCCGCATGGGGCTGGACCGTGACGCCCCGGTGAATCTGAACCTCAACGTTCGCGGGGTGGTCGGACTGGACGTAATCGACGCGTCGGTGATTCCAACCATCCCCTCATGCCCTACCAATCCTCTGGTGGTAGCGATGGCGGAAAAGTACGCGGAGCGTTACGGCTAAGCGAGATAGTGTTGGACCAGAAGCAGGTGGCGTCTAACCGCAATCAAACCGACAATATCGCGTCACTTTGTATGAACCATTTCGACCTCTTTAAAATAAACCGTGACGCCGCAATTGATGCGCGAGATTTGGGCTGGCTGGTCGTTCGCTGTGGTGAGTGCGGGTCGCTGGATCGGGAGCCAAAGCCTAGCGCCGCTCGGTTTGAATCCTAATCCAGCGAGACGCGCCACAACGGTGGGCGACCCGCCGGCGAGGCCGTTAGTCATCATCGCAACAAACGTCTTCGTATCGCTTACCGGTCGACATCTTACCGATTCCCGCATTGAACACATTTAGCGGATCGAGTTCGCGATAGTGCGCCTGCAAAGGCCCAGCGGCCTCGTAGTCATGGCCAACATTGTGCTCGGCTGGGTAAATCGCGCCACGTGCGTTGATGAAATCAAGTAAACGGCATTTTAAATCTTCCAGATTCACGCCTTTGCGCACCAAATAGTCTTGATGAAAGACGTGGCATAGAAAATGCCCGTAGTAATAGGCCCCGATCAAATCTCGACCGATGCTGTCGGGAAGCTGTTCAAACCAGCGTTTGTCGTTTCTCTTCAAGGCGATGTCGAGTGCAATAACGCCTTCGACATCACGAGCGTTTAAGGTCGCATAGCGAACGGCCGCAGCGGCCGCCGCGTATCTGACCAAAGCCATACGCTTAGCTTCGCCGTCATTACAATGATAGACACCCAACTTGCTGGCTTCGGCGTGTACCCCCAACTGGGGTTGCCGCATGGCCTCGTCAGTGGACTCCGTGACGATCAGAAAATGCTCGTACTGCTCCAGCCAGCGCCGCAGTTTTTTCGGAACAGGGTTCGGCGTAAATTGTCCTAGTGTTTGCAACAAACGGTCGGTGACCGCGCCAGCCCGCAGGCCAAGGCTTTCACAGATAGCGTCGGCTTTGCGTTTCAGGTCGAAGAAGGCCGGCAGACGCGCGGTGCCAAGCCACTGGATCAGTCGAACGGTATCGCGCCCATAGTTAACGCCAAGCTTCAGAGTATCCCTATGCATGTACTCAGCGCTAATGGGTAAGGGAGACGGACTGGTAAGAACGTCACGCCGCCAGCTGGCAAAAGCGGCCGGGCTCGTGGTGCCAACGACATAAACGGTTTGTCGTGCAAGTTCCGGGAAGGTGTCGACCCGAACCGCGAACACGGCGATTTTTCCCGCGCTGCCACTCGCTTCGTACAACCGGCTGGGGTCCGCGTTATGCCTGGCCGGGGTGTCCTGATCGATCCGCCTGACTATGGTCTCATAATCGCTCGCCGATCCATTGCGGTCGCTGGCGGTGACTCGATCGAAATCGAAGTCTCCAGAATCCAGTTTGCTCAGAATCTCTTCCGGGGTCTTGCCGAGGTCGATGTCGAGATGGTTAACAAGTTCTAACTCGCCTGCCTCGTTGAGACGAGCAAAAAGCGATAACTCGGTGTAGGCCGGCCCCCGATGCACAAGCGCCCCGCCGGAGTTATTGCAGATTCCGCCAATGACCGATGCCCCGAAACACGATGACCCGATCACGGAATGCGGCGATCGGCCCAGCTTCTGCAGATCACGCTCAACGTCAAACAAAGTTGCGCCGGGCAAGGCCAGCACCTGTTGAGCAGCTCTGAGGTATCGGATCTGATTCAAGCGTCGGGTATTGATGATGACCGAACGCCGATTGGGCAGCTCAATGGGAGTCGATCCGCCGGTCAGGCCAGTATTGGCCGCCTGCATGACCAGCACACAGTCGGCACCGATGCACACCTTCAGAATCCGCCAAAGCTCGAGGAGTGACCCAGGCCGCACGACGCCAATCGCCGGCCCACCGCCGCCTCTGTAAGCGCGGCGATACGCAAACGTCTTTCGATTTCCTACCAGAACATGTTTCCTGCCAACGACGGCCCGCAAGGCAGAGATGACAGACGAATCACGTTGCGGCATGAGTGCGGTGTCGGTCTCTCTTAGTTGACCGTGTCGCTGGACTGTCGGCGCAGGGCGATCACTCCGAAGCGCTTCGCGGAGTCCTTTGCTTCGACTTCAAGCACCTGGCCAGCATCGATCTCGGACAATGGTGCATGCACATCGCGCTGCAATCGGCCGTCCGCGACGAGCGACAGATAACGCGAGCAACAGACTCGGAGAAAAGAGGTAAAATTGCCAAGATCGTGCTCAGCATCGATTGCCTCCAAGTAGAGCCTTGTGATGAGCTGAGCAACGGATAGATTGTCACGGTCGGCTATTTCTTCGAGCGTCATCCAGAAGAAGGCTTCCAGGCGAATCGACGTCACTACCCCATCGATCCGAATCGAGCGTGTAGACGACCGCCACAGTTTGGCATCGGCCTGGATGAAGAGCTTGCACATGCTTAGATACCTGTTGTTCAGAAACCGCCGCCGGCTGGCCTGCGGATGCATGGATGAAACGCCCAACGCGCCACGATGAACTAACTTAATAGTGCATGAAACTGGCGAAGCATTTCGGGATGCGCGGGCCAAGCCGGGGCTGATACCAGGTTTCCATCCGTGATGGCCTCTGTCATTTCCAGCGTCACGTATTCGGCGCCCGCGGCACGGACTTCAGGTTCGCAAGCCGGGTACGCAGAGACCTTCCGGCCTTTCAAGACGCCTGCGCCGGTAAAGAGTTGAGCGCCATGGCAGATCGACGCGACCGGTTTATCGGCTGCAAAGAAATGGCTGACGATTTCAACCACGCGCCCATTCAGGCGCAAAAACTCGGGAGCCCGACCACCCGGCACGTAGCACGCGTCGTAGTTCTCTGGTTCGATCTGGTCAAAGGTCGCGTTGAGCTCGAAATTGTGACCACGCTTCTCGCTGTATGTTTGCTCGCCTTCGAAATCATGGATCGATGTGGCAATTAGGTCACCGGTGCTCTTCCCTGGACTGACGGCATCGACCTGATGGCCCATGGCCAGCAAGGCTTGATAGGGGACCATGTTCTCGTAGTCTTCGACGAAGTCCCCGGTGATCATTAGGATTTTGGCCATTTCAAAGTTCCTGCTATTTGTCTAGAGCACCGAAGCGGGCCTCTGATTCGAAACCCAAGTCGCAGTCGTAAGAGAAAAACACAATGAACGAGTCTGCGGGTAACAATATGTTGCTACGCTGGCGATGTAAGCGCTGGAATCTCAGAGTCCGGGACGGATAGAGTGTCGCGCTCGGCTGTTTTGGCACTTGGTTCCGGTCACAAAAATTTGTCTCTGAGCGCTTACGCTCTACAATTTCTGTTTCCAAATGTCACCGTCGGGCGTCAGCGCAATCCGCTGGTCCGCAATGGGCAGGCGGGTGATATAGCGGCACAGTCGCTGCCATTTGGACACGGGCCTTATTCTTCCTATGCTCCAACCAACGCCGTCATTTGCGCTACCATGCCTAGAGCCTGGCATAGTAATCAGGGAGCTCGCATGCCAATCAATTTGCCTGTTTATGGGGACGACCAGTGGAAGTTAAGAATGAGGTGTCGGTCGACAACTTTCGAGCGATAAACCGCTTCGCAGCCGGTGCCGGGGGAAAGAAAGTTCGCAGCTTTCAGAATGACCGGTGGCTTATATCGACGGGGCCTAGCGCCTATCGGAGCATTTACGATCCAAGCCTTGGTCGTATCGTGTCGTCCTGGCGCGAAGTCAGACCGCATCTCATCATGTTTTATGGAGAAGCGAGGCCCAATACGGCGCTGTCCTTTCCGGTTCGGGCCTCCAGTGATCTCGCGGGCGCATTTATCGGCACGAATAGCGGAATACAGTCATCTAAAGTCGCCCAGGAATTGAGCGATGATCCAAACCACCCGCATTTGTTATCGGCCAAACTGTCGGCCGGTAGCGAAGCGCATCTAACCATCTCAAGTCGTGCGCCAGCCTACTTCTTCGGCGTTTTCGGCTTTGAAGAAGCGCTCAAAGATGAATTCTCGGTCATCAAGACCCTCTCGGCATTTGCCCGCGAAAGCGCGCCGAGCGAATCGGGCGTAGCCGCCAAAGCGACTCCGGTTGAGCAGGAAGCCCTCAACATAATATTGCAGATGCTGAGGAATCCCTTTGAGGGCGAGGCACTCGATGCCTATCTCGTTGGCAAGTCTCTTGAGCTCCTGAGTCTCTCCACGCATTCGGTACAACAGGCGGAAGTGATCCGGCGTGCCAAGTCGAAGAAATCGCCGGTGAGCTTCGTATGCCGGGAATTGAAACGCACGCCGGAGGAGGAGCTGGTCCTCGGTGACTTCGCACGTTATCTGGATATGTCAGAGCGCACGTTGTCACGACTATTCAGAGCGCAGACGGGAAAGACTTTCTCGGCCTACCAGCGGGAGCGACGTATGGAACTGGCCGCGAGGTTGCTCGCGATGACGCCTAAGTCGACCACACAAATCGCGGCGAACGTCGGCTACAAGGCCGTTACCGCATTCTTCCGCGCCTTTCGCGAACACCACGGTATGACGCCAAACCAGTATCGCAGTACGCATCTGAACTGACCACCTCAGTCTTGCGCCTGCCAAACGAGATCCGTCAGTTCTCGTTCGGACCATCGCATTCTTTCGGCTTCTCATTTGTGGTGTTGGCGTTCTCAGCAAGTAATGGCGTTCTTGCGCAATTGAAGTAAACTTTTGCGACTGCAAGACTCTTTCCCGGCATCAAACAAACTGGGAGGAGTAGCTCAATGTTCAAGCAACACGCAGGCATCGCGAGGCGCGCTACAACAGCCTTCGCAGCGATTCTATTGGCCATGCCGACTCTGGCCCAGGAACAGGAAGACGTTGCCCGAGAACCCGCGAGTGCTGCCCAAGCCTTCTTGGATGAGATCGTTGTAACTGCCGAAAAGCGCGATGTTGCACGTAGTGCCCAAGACGCGCCTATCGCGGTCAACGTCCTTTCCGGAGACGCCATCGAAGCGCTTCAGCTCGACAGTGTTATCGACATCGGCAACACCCAGCCTAATGTCCGGCTGCAGAGTGTCGGCACGGTTCCCGGCGTTGCGAATTTCTCAATCCGCGGAATCGGTCTCAACTCCAGTGTGCCATCCGATGAGCCGACTGTTGGCGTGGTCGTCGATGGCGTGCCGCTCGCGGCGACCTATGGTGCTTACCTCGACACTTTTGATGTAGAGAGCGTCGAAGTATTGCGTGGTCCGCAGGGTACGCTTTTCGGTCGTAACGCGACCGGTGGCGTCATCAACCTTCGGTCTCGCCGCCCCGGCGATACCTTCGGCCTTCGTGGTCGAGTCACGATCGGCTCACAAGACCGCGTCTCACTGGCCGGCTCCGTAGAAGGTCCCTTGGCAGCAGACACGTTGTTCGGCAAAGTCGCCGTGATGGTTGAGGATCGCGATGGGTTTTTCGAAAACGGCGCGATTGAAGGCGATGAGATCGGTGAGCGAAGCAGCGTTTTCGTTCGACCAACATTGCTTTGGGAACCGAGCGACGATTTCAATCTTACGCTGATCGCCGAGTACGCCGATATCGACGGCGATGGCTCAATCGTCCAGCTTACCGACCGCGTGGGCGACCTACCCAACGTTTTCGGTTTCGATCCCGGTGCGGACGATGTGCTGTTCTCCGACCCAGAGGGCGACAATAACACCAACTGGCTGCAGCTCACCTCTGAGATCAACGTGAAACTCGGCTTGGGCACACTGACTTCGATCACCGGTTATCGGGACTCAGAACTGTCGATCGGAGAGCCATCCATTAACGGCCCGATCGCGAGCGACAACGATGGTACCACGCTGAACCTCTTCAACCTTCAGAACAAGATCGAGCAGTCCCAGTTCTCCCAGGAAATTCGGTATGCGGCCTCTGCGTTAGATGATCGGCTCAATTTCGTTGTCGGCGGCTTCTACCTCGGCCAGGATCTCGACTTTCAGGAAAGTCGTCTGGTCCTGGGGGCATTAGGTGCTTCGCCGATCGCCACGAGCAGCGTATTGGACCAGGACAGCTTCGGTCTGTTCGGGCAACTCGAGTATGAACTGTTCCCCGACCTGTTCTTGTTAGCTGGCGGGCGCTACTCGTCGGATGAGAAGCGGGTGGTCATCGCGAGCTTCGGCGAATGCAGTGCGGTGTTCGATTGCGCGATCGGATTCCAGGACGACGAAACGTTCGAAGACTTTTCGCCAAAATTGGGGCTGCGTTGGGAAGCGACGGAAGACGTCACCGCCTACTTAAGCTACACGCGTGGCTTTCGAAGTGGCGGCTTTAATTTTCGTAACACAGTGCCGGCAACGCCGGGACCCTATGATGATGAAAGCGTCTCCGCGTACGAATTTGGCCTCAAAACTGAGTTCGCCGATGGCCGCGTTCGTGCCAATCTTGCGGTGTTCAGCAATGAATATGAAGACATCCAGCGCACGGTCCTCGTCAGCGGTACGGAGCAGAACGTCACCAACGCCGCGAGTGCGACGATCCAGGGATTGGAGCTGGACCTCACATTAAACCCATTCGACAACCTGGTCTTGACGGGCGCGATCGGCGTACTCGACGGGGAGTTCGACGAATTCAATGGTCTGGATGTGACAGGTGACGGTATTCCAGATCCTGATCTGGCGTTGGGTCTTCAACTAGAGCGAGCGCCTGAGCTCACCTACACGATTGGCGCTCTGTACGATATTCCAATGAGTTATGGCGGCCTGTTCACGCTCCGCACAAGCTACTCGTATACGGACGAAACGCCAATCAACACGGTCAATACATCGTTCCTCCCGGACTTTGGATTGCTCAACGCCAGCGTGAGTTACGCATTTGCAAATGACCGCACAACTTTGACGTTGTTCGGAAAGAACCTCACCGACGAAATCTATGGTGTGACCGGCGCGGATATTCCCGGCTTTGTCTTCTTTACCTACCTCGAACCATCGCGTACCTGGGGTTTGGAGTTGAAGTACGAGTACTGATCGAGTTTAGACGTCGGAATTTCGTGACCACGTACGACCCAACCATGAGATCCATATGGCGATCCCTGGCTGCGGTTACCGTCACTGTCGGAGCCGTTTTCTCAGTTGGATGCGGATCGTTTCGCACGATGCCAGCGCTCGAATTGCCGACGACTGGTAGGATAGAAACCAGCGCAGGTGCGTTGACGTTTGAGCTGTATGCGGACGCCGCGCCGCGAAGCGTCGCCAACTTCATCCGCTATGCCAGCAATGGCCTCTACGACGGAGGGTCTTTCTATCGCGCGACGGATCGTCAGGCGACATCGCATGGGGCGTGCTGCATCACGATTGTTCAGGGCGGTCGCCTGGGCCAGGAGATGACCGGATCGCTGTCGGACATTCAACAGGCCGTTGCTGACTCGCCTTTGCCGCCCGTTCCTCATGAGCCGACCAGTGAAACCGGCCTTTTCAATATTCAAGGTGCACTGGCTTTCGGACGCACAAGACCCGGCACGGCGACGTCGGAGTTCTTTATTTCGCTCGAAGACAATCCGCTTCTCGATGTCGGTGGGGCCGGTCATCCCGACGGCCTTGGATACGCCGTCTTCGGGCGCATCACGTCTGGGTTGGCGTTGCTGCGTGTTCTGATAAGAAGGCCGCGCTTATCCAAGGATGGCCCCTTTGCTGACCAACTGTTGGCCGAGCCGCTCCAGATCACGCACATTGCTGTTGATGGAGTCGACCGAGAGTGAGCGCAGAGGTAGCAGCTCATAGCGCAGGACCGACGCGGGCGTACCGATCTTATGTCCTGACATCGCTCGGCATCGTCGCATTCTTTAACTTCGTTGATCGTTCGGTCTTCTCGGTCCTCGCTGTATCCATCAAGGAAGATCTCTCGCTGTCGGACACTGAGATCGGGTTGCTCGGGGGATTTGCCTTTGCGCTGTTCTATGCCTGCTTAGGCGTTCCCCTCGCTCGCCTCGCGGACCGCAGCAACAGGGTCAGGCTGGTATCGATCTGTCTTGCGTTGTGGAGCGCGGCGACGGCTGCTTGCGGGTTGGCAACTGGCTTTCTGACGCTCCTGCTGTCCAGAATTGGCGTGGGCGCGGGAGAAGCGGGGTGTTTTCCGCCAAGCTATTCCATTATCTCAGACTATTACCCCGCTAACCGTCGCGCCTTTGCCATCGGCATGTTTCATGCCGGAGGCAATGTCGGGTTTCTTGTCGGGCTGATGGCAGCGGGCTTACTGGCCGACGCGGTCGGCTGGCGCGCCGCGTTTTTCATTCTAGGATTGCCGGGCGTAGCGTTCGCCGGGCTTTTCTTCGCGACGGTTCGCGAGCCACTGAGAGGCGCTTCGCCGTCGCCTGCGGCGACGCCGCTGGGCCTTCGCGATGCTATCGGCTTGATGCGCCGCCGCTCGGCATTCGTCCACCTGACCATTGCCTACACATTGTCGATTCTCGCCTTCTATTCCGCACTGGCGTGGCTGCCCCATTTCTTCGCCCGCACATTTGGCATGGACGCTTCGGCAATCGGCTTTTGGTATGGGCTGGCCTTCGGCGGTGGGCTGATCGTCGGCGTGATGTTCGGGGCTCTGGTTGCGCCATCACTCATCAAGCGTAATCCTCGTTGGGAGTACGTTTTCCCTGGGATTGGCTCGCTAATCGCCATGCCGAGTTTTCTGCTGATCTATTGGATCGGCAACGCCGATTGGGCGCTTGTTTTTACGGCCGTGGGCAGCGCCGCAGTCGCGATGGGGCTCGGCCCCGCATTCTCTGCCGTTCAGTCGCTCGCCGAACCAAGCATGCGGGCGACGGCTGCCGCATTCGTGCTTCTCATATCTGCCATTTTGGGACAAGGGCTTGGCCCCGTTTTGGTCGGCGTGCTCAGCGATACGCTCGCCGGAAGCTTGGGTGACCTGGCGCTGGCCACGGCCTTGTCGGTGTCCACGGCCGCGTTCGCGTGGTCAGCGGTGCATGTGTACTTGGGCTCCCGGCGGTTTGTTCAACAAGTCGTGACCGTGCCAAACACCCTACCAAAGGACCATGTTGATGGTGATTGAACCTCGTTTTGATGTGCCCGATGGCGCCGAGATGTCGCTTCGCATTGATCGTGTGCGAGCGATGATGGATGCCGAAAATCTGACCCACTACGTGGCCTCTTGCCCGAATAACGTCTTCTATCTCACCAACTTCGCCAACTATGTGCATGAGCGCCCGTTTGTGTTGGTTGTCGGATTAGACGGCCCACTGCTCTTTCTGGTTCCTAAACTGGAGGTTCCGCATGTCCTGACCCGCTCGGTTGGTAAAGTCGAGCTCGTGCAGTATTTCGAGTTCCCAGCCCCCGAACGCGAAACCTGGGACTCCAAGTTCCATACGATGTTCACGGCGAACGCACGGGTCGGTGTTGAGTCCATCTGCCCACTACAAATCTACGAAGCGGTTCCGGGCGAGCGCGTCCGATCCGACATCGTCGAAGATGTGCGCATGGTTAAAACAGACTATGAAATCGGCAGGATTGCCTACTCCAGCAACATCGCATCTGAGGCCATGAATCTGCTGATCGCATCGGCGAGGCCGGGGGTGGGCATGATGGAAATCCAGACCAAGTGTCGCGGGTTCATGCTAATGAAGACTCTGGCCGACAATCCCAGCGCCAACGTGCTTGCAACCAACGCGACATCCGTGTTCCAACCGCCCAGCGTTTCTCACGATCCGCACAATTTCACTGACGTCAGCATGGTCATGGAAACCGACGGTCCCAATGTTTCGATTATCAATGGAACGTTCAATGGCTACGGAACAGAAGTTGAACGAACATTCTTCCTGGGAGACGTTCCGGACTCATGCCGGCAGCCCTTCCATACGATGATGCAAGTGCGAGAGCTGGCGTTCGAAATGGCCAAACCAGGGACGTTGATGAACGAGGTAGACGAAGCGTGTAATGCACATTTCAGGAAGGCCGGACACGCCGACCATCTTCTTCACCGAACAGGGCATGGGATCGGGGTTACGGGCCACGAGGCGCCGTTCTTTGCCGAGGGCTACAAGCGCGAAATTGAGCCGGGCATGGTGTTTACTATCGAACCAGGCATTTATATCGAAGGCGTAGGCGGATTTCGCCACTCCGATACCGTCCTGATTACCGATAGCGGCGCCGTAAGCCTAACACCCCTACCGGATGACCTCGAAGCAATGACCTTGGCGATTTAACGGAAAGCTGCTACGTAGCCCGACGCAAAAAGCCGTGTCAGACCAAAGGGTCTGACACCCGAATGCGGCACGTACCATCATGGGCCAAAAAGGCATGATTCCGACGGGCTTGCTCCTAAACGACAAGTACAAGTAGTCTGACGCAGTGTCCGGCGTGACATCTCGGCATGCATCTCAGCGAAGCGGTTCAATACCGGCAGCTTGATCGGCCGTTTGTGAACCAAACCGCTAACGTTGCCTGGCTTGTGGCCCTTCGAGAGCACTGATAGCGCGGCATCGAACCCGAACTGGCTGAACGGGTATTCGTGCCGTTTTGCAGCAGTCCTCAATGATCCGATCAGCCCGGGATGGGCCTACCGATGGTGCGGGATTTTCTGGAACAGTCCGGAGGTCAGATATCCATTGGGGCCGATGAGTCCGGTCATAGGGTGCTGCGACTGCCCGCCGCCAATGGCCAGAAGTGAGCGCCTGCAAGGCCCGGGATGTCCCGGCATTAAAAAACCAACCGCCGTGCCCTATGCCGCAGTCCTTTGTGGGTCAGTACACGCGTTACTTGGCAAATCAGGATCTGGAAGATATTGTCGCATTGGTGAATGGCCGACCGAATATCGTCGAGGAGTTTCAGTCTGCGGATCTGAAAGTACGAGGCTTTGTTCGGCAGTCAATTGCTGAGTTGTTGTCGCGGCGGGGATCTCTGGACGCGCCGCCTGGTCTTGTTCTCGACAGCGGCGAAAGTCCTCCGATCCTGGGGCGAGTCTAAGAGCGCCTGGAAGCACTTTGCGCCTCACCGCACGTAGTGCGATTGGCACCAAATGGTTGTTACCTGCACTATGGCCTTTCGATCCTCGATATAAGTTGGTCCACTTTTGGGCCACTCAGCCAGATTCGAGCCGTATTCCGAGGTTGCGAATCGTAGAGCGATCGCCGCTAATCTATTGATTGCTATGCTCTATCGAGAATTCAAAGCGGCCTCATAATGCGGGGGGCGGTGGTTCAAGTCCACCCATAGCCGCCAAAATTCCCATTTTTTCAGCTGCTTACGTCGTCTGAGTTGCGACTGGCTAGTCATCGTTAACGTTGTCGAATGCCTCAAACCCGTCGACAAAAATCACCTGGGAAGATGGTCGGTCGTCGATAATGGCGATGTCATTGCCGTCGCCACCAACGTAAGTGATTCGTAGCGTCTGATCATCGTCGATAAATGTACCCTCGGGCAGGTCAACGAAGGTGCCGCTGACAGGATTACCTGAACGGTTATCAACGATGATGAGTTCCAGGCCCAGACCCTTGGCGAGAAAACCGCCCTGGATAGCCAGCGTGGTGTCGCTAAGACTAATGCTCTCGGTAATGACGAGCTGGTCGAAGCCAGTACCCGCTCCGAAATCGTTAATGTCGATGGCCAGCGTACCCCCCAGAAACTCCACCGCCGATATGGTCAAAGTACCGGTGGTGTCGCCAGGGTTGATGGTGCCGATTACGGCGACTAAAACGTCCAGCAAACCATCTCCGCCCAGAATCCCGCCACTTCCAACTTCGAAGCCTCGCTCAATTGGAACGCTTTTGGCAAAATTCGGTAAAGGGTTCAGTTCAGCCAAGAATTCGCCGTCAACCAACAGTCGTCCGTCGACCACAAAATTGAGTCCAGCGACGCGGTTGCCGCTACTGGTAACGCGAAGATCCCCTGGCCCCTCCTTGGAAAACGCCCCGGTGATCTGTCCGTTAAGTGCGCTGCGCGTATCGGTCGTTTCAAAAACCGTAAAAAAGCCAGCGGAGTCGATATCGCCGTTGATCTGTATTTCGCCATTGGTAGCCGTCAGAGTAGTGTTGTTGAGCAAGGTAATGGGTGTGTCGATAAGCATCTGCCCGCTGTTGCCATTTCCGCCGGTGGTTCGAATACTCGATGCGTTGATTCTTACCTGATTGTCAGCGTCGCCTGCTTCGATTATCAGCTCGCCGGTGCTAACGTCGCCGTTAAACACCACGTCGCCGCTTTGGTTAAGGAGCGCCATATTGTGAGGACCGCCGCTGGTCCTTCCCAACGTGTCGAGGAACACAATATCGCCGCTGCCCTGTTGTTCAATACGTGTTCGTGCACGCGCCCCGATTCGTGTTGGCGCATTTATCTCGATGTCTTCCGTAGAGTTCAGACGTAACAACAAGTTGGTGCTCAGTATCAATTCACCGGCATCTACGCTTATGAATCCTATGTCGTAAAGTATCGATACCGTTGGCGTCCCTCCAATAAACTGAATCCTGCCTCGGGAACTCATCACTAGGTCGTGGCCGGTGGCCGTAATACCGTTGAACTGGAGGCGGCCGTTGCGTAACGCGCCGGCAGCATCGGCGCTAACAAGTGCTGCGCTTGTGGCCAGTTGGATAGAATCCTCGAAGGTCTGGTTGCCCCGGGTTCGGATGAGGTCGACGCCCTGGCCGGCGACGGTTTCTCCTGAGACCGTTAGAGAGTTAAAGGGGGAGGTCGACCCCACGTTCCCTATTAACGACAGGTTGCCGATGACCTCAAAATCCGCCGCTGTGGACCCGTCCAGCAAGCCGTTGATCGTTACAAATTCGGCCGAAAGAACCGCGGAAGCACCGGTAACGGTGACGTCACCATCCAGCTCGATCTGCGAGCCAGCGAGGATGGCATGCCCGATGTCCACCGTTTCCGTGCCTTCCAGGCGAAAGAGCTCATCAGTATTTTCATCGTCGTCGGAAATCATCAGATCCCCACCGATAATCACCGAATCCGCGTCAGGTCCGCCATCAAAGATAAAAGAGGCCCCGAAGCCAGAACCCGGCAAGTCGCCGGCGAGACTGACAATGGTGATGGAGTCGTTCCCGGCAAGCCCATTGATCGTCAGCAGTTCTGGCGGGTTGGCCATCGTGCTGGCAGTGCCGTTCACGGTGATTGTGGTCGCGCCGGCCCCTGCATCCTCAACAACGATCACATCGTCGCCAGTGGTTGCATTGATGACGAGGGTGTCCTCGATGACCAAGGCGTGTGCAGGGTTTAGACCAGCGAGGATCGCACCGAACATGACAAAAGAGGAGAGCTGGGCTGTACCTTTCATGGGTTAGTTTCCAGAACCAAAACGGTTCGTAATATGACACTGAACCGTGGTAGCGAGCGTGGTACTAAGCGTGGAATTTGCTGGGGGATTGAGTTATCTCATAGACCTCCAGAGGTATAATCAAGAGCAGGAAAGGGGTCAGGTTAATTTTCTTATGGCAATTTCCTACGCGAGGTCGGAAAGCTAACCTGACCTCTTTTACCCTCGGGCACTTCTGGGGGGTCAATCCAGCAGCGCGCGCGCCTTCTCGGTGTCGAAGTGATCGGCACCCAGCGCTGTTTCATGCCGGTGAATCAGTGCTTCGATCTCGCCCGCCCCGATGCGCTCAGGTGCGAAAGTCTGGAGGGTTGGCACGCGATTTCGCTCGATGAGCAACGTATACGGATGCTCGCTGCCGAGTCCCTCGGTTGCCGCAGCCAGCGCTCGGTCATGCAAGGCAAGGGCTTCCTCGCCCCGTCCCAGACCGTTCAGCGCAACGGCCAGGTTGTCCATGCTCAACAGCGTCAGCGGATGCAGATCGTCAAGGATCTCCCGCTTGGTCGCCAACGTTTGCTCGGCCAGCTCGCGCGCCTCATCGAAGCGACGCTGCTGGTTGAGCAGCTCGGCCAGGTTGTACTCCTGAACGAGCGTCGTGCGATGCGTCTCCCCCCAATGCCCGCGCATCTGAACCAGAGACTGACGCATCATCGCTTCTGCCTGATCGGCATTACCATTGCCATTGAGGAGATTCGCGAGATTCATCTGAACAATCAGCTCCATCTCCGTCTTGGACGACTCGGGAAAGCGACGCATCAGCCCCAGAGCCTGTTCCATCGACTCCTGGGCTTCACGTAGACGACCGGCCTCTCGTTCAGCCGAGGCCCGGTTGATTAAGAGACCAATATGATCGCTCGACCCTGTACCGAAAACACGTTCGTACAGCGGTAGCATTTCATTGTAGACATCGAGAGCGCGGTCTTGCTGATTCACGTCGCTGAGCGCCAGCGCAAGATTGCCCAGGGCGCTGGCCGTGTGGAAGGGACGCGCCCTAGGGTGACGATCCAGCCATTCCACGGCTTCCTCGGCGCGCGCTAGTGCTTCGTCAAACTGCCCCAGCCCCTTGTGAACGTTCACCCATGACTGCAGGATCCCATAGCCAAAATCCCGTTCCGCCGAGTCTGGCGTCGGGATGTCAGTGAAATAGGCTTCCAGGATAGGCAGCGCCTGCTCGTAGCGGGTCAGACCCAACAGGTTCGTGACCTGATAGATCCGGGCCCATCGAATTTGCGGATCGTCATCGCCGAGATTCTCCAGGTGTCGATCGACGAAGGCGACTGCCAGCGCAAGGCTATCCTCATGGCGCTCTTCAATCTCCAAGGCGCGGATTTCCATCAGGTCCAGGAAGCGTGATTCGACCGGCATCGACAGACCATTTTTAGCCAGCGTCGAGCGCGCTGTCTCGATCTGCTCGAGCGCGAGCGCGGGCAGGTCAAGGACGTTGAAGGAATCGGCAAGGACCCGACGCATCAGAACCCGCGCCTGCGGCTGGTCAGCCAGTGCATCCTGAGCGTCGACGGCAGCGAAGCGGAGCATGTCTTCGACGGTGAAGTCGCGAACTCGCCCGGTGGATGAAGGCGTTTGCATTACGCGCTGCAGGAACCGATTGACCGCCTGAGCATTGGCCTGCTCAGCATTGGCCTGCTCGAGCGCATGCTCGGCCCGGAGGAAGCCAAGACTCGAGGCGACGAATCCTGCGATCAGCACACCGCCAATGGCGCCCAGGGCAAGGCGCCGGAAGCGACGATGCGGGGCCTCGCGAATGCCCTGAATCTCGGCCAGGATCTGAGCGGGATCCGGGCGCTGATCGGGATCAATCGAGAGCATCCGGTCGATCAAAGCACCGACGCGGCCCTGTGGGTCTTCTGCAAGGCGAGCACGCGTTGCCTCCTGACCGCTCTCGTGCAGCACCTCGAGTTCGCTCCATTGCTGGACATCGAATGGCGGTTCGCCGACCAGTACCCGGTAGAAAAACGCGCCCATCGAGTAGATGTCGGTCTTGGTATTAGGCGCGGCGCCCAGCACGACCTCGGGGGCCATGTAGAGAGGCGTGCCAGAGGCGATCGGTGGCGCCTGTTCCGTGCTTCGGTAATCCAGGCTGGCACCGAAGTCCATCAGGATCCATTCGCCTGCGGCGTCTCGCATCACGTTGCCGGGCTTGATATCGCCGTGCACCAGACCCGATGCATGCACGGCCTGAAGCGCTTGCGCGATCGACTCGATGAACTCTAGCCTGGGCTCTAGCCGGGACAGACGTTCTTGATACTCATCATGCTGCGCTGTCTGTCCATCGATCAGATCGGTCCAGAGGCCCGGCCGCCCGTCGTGCACCGCGGCCCCGTGCACGGCTAGCACATTTCGGTGCCGCACCATGGCCAGCTGGCGACCCTCATGTAGAAAGAGCTGAGACTTGAAAGGGTGGTGGTCATCGGTCTTTAGCAGCTTGAGCGCAACCTGTCTGTCCAGCGCTCGATCGTAGGCTCGATAAACCTCGCCAAAGCTGCCTTGCCCGATGGATTCAAGCACCTGAAGGTGTCCCCATTCGAACAGGGCATCATCCGCCGCGAGGTCGCTCCGCTGACCGCCGTGAAGCAGAAACAACTGCTCGATCTGGTGCAGCCGCTCGGCCACTCGGTTGCTGGTGTCGGCACTCTCTGATGCCTCCAGCGAGTCAGAGGACCCCGTCAGTCGCTGCAGTATCCTGCGCGCCCGTTCATCGGCCTTCAGACCGCTATCACTCATCCATGGCCTCCGCCAGCCGCACCAACGAGCGCGAGACCATCATGCGGGCGCTGTTGGCAGAAGGTGAATCGGTGGCTAGGGCGATCTCTTCGAAGGAGTAGCCGAACTCGACGCGCAGAATCACCGCTTCGCGGGCTTTCTTGCTCAACGTCATCAGCGCCGCCTCGTATTGCTCAAGCACCTCCTGACCGATGATCTTGCCCATGATGGAAGCTTCAGGATCCTGCACTTCATACTCGGCATCGTTGATGCCATGCTTGTTTCGCCGCGTCACCCGGCGGATTTCCATCCGGATGTTGTTCAGCATGATCTTGCGAAGATAGGCCAGGAAAGCCCCTTCGCGCAGCGCCTCGAATTGGTCGATGCGATCCAGCGTGCGCATCAGTGCCACCTGAACCAGATCGTGGGTATCCGACAGGTCACGCGCATACTGGGGCAAACGGCCGTGAGCCCAGCGCGTGATGATGGGAAGAAAGTGACGATACAGCTGTTCGCGTGCGGCTTCGTCGTCATCAGCCACTCGCTGCAGCAGAGCTGCCGTCGACTCAAGGGACTGATTCATCAGGTAAAGGCAGGGGCGATAACAGATGTTCGAGTATATGTCGGCAATCATGCTAGCTCAAACCTGTAGGGCGGGCCTGCGTTACCTGCCTGTCCGCGCCTTCCTCCAGACCTGTCCCCGCCTTTCCAGGCCGGAGATTCCGGGAGATTCCTGCAGCGCAGGCCCCGCGGTCGCACGTCAAGCTCGCGCCACTCTCCATGGATCAGCGATCGCCGAGCGTCTCGAAGCTGCTGGTGAAAAGCAGCTGTTCGATGACGGCAAACCCCGCCGAGCCTTCGAGCGCTCGCGTCGAGGCGATCGCCGATCCCTTTCCCTGGTTGATGGTGACTATCGGCGACACGTCGCCGCTGGCGCCGGCCGGAAAGATCCGGTAGCCGAAGTCTCGATTGGTGACGATCAGCTGGTCGTCCTCGGTCACGAGGAGTGATGCGGGATTGAGCAGGCCCGTTGCGGGTCCGACGATCGTGCGGAGCGGCGCGACGTTGCCCTCGGCCCGGGCCTCGTAGACGGTCACGGCTCTGCTGTCGTTCTGCAATACGTAGAGTTCCTCGGCGTTTCGATTGAGGAATAAATCGGCTGGCTCGCTCATCTCCGTGTTGTCCCCGGTGATCGAACGCAGCGGGCGAGCGTCCCCAGAAGCCGTACGGTGAAAGACATAGACCGTCTCGACGCCGCTGCCCTGATCCAGCACATAGAGCTCATCCGCCGTCAGATCGAGAAAGCCGAAGCGCGGAAAGATCAGGTTGAGATTCGGTCCGCCGATCGACCTGAGCGGCCCCACATTCCCCGAAGCGTCACGGGGAAAGACCTTGACGTCCCGACCCAGTCGGTCGAACACATACAGCTCGTCGTTGATCGAGTCGACGATCATTCCAATCGGTGATCGAAACCCCGTCTCCGAGCCTGCGAGGACGCGCAAGGGCGCGGTGTCTCCATCGGCATCCAGCGGGTATACGAGCACGGAATCGTCGCCGACGTTGCTGACGAAGAGTTCGTCAGCCGCGAGATCTATGGCCACGCCCGCGGGGGCATTGAGCAGGGTTGCCGGACCCTCGATGACGCGCAGTGGCGGATCGTTTTCGGCGGCATCGTCCGCGAACACCCGGACCTGATTGTCGAAGGCCAGCGCCGTGTAAACATCAGCACGGGCCGTAATCGTGGCGAGGCAGCAGGAGAGCAGGAACAGTTTGAAGCGGCGCATTGACGTTATTCTGTGGGACCTGATTACACTAATGCCGCTGCGCGCGAAATCGCACTTCGCGATGGCGCCGACCGCCCCGAAGGCGTTGAAATGGGCGGCTCGGCTGAAGTCTTAGGGGGCAGGACCAAGTGCCACGTCGAACGGGTAGGGGTTGTACCGGAGGTTCTACCCCCTACTTCGTATAAAAAGAGGATGTTGGCCAACGGTACAAATATTGCGGGACGGAACCCGGTGCGAAATGAGGGGGCAGGTTTTTCCCAGGCCGTAATCCTGCACTCAGTCAGATGGGACCCCTTTTCTCGCTGCACTCTGCCAGAAAGTTAACCTGACCCCTTTACCCTCATTGTTGAATGGCAGGTTCATTGGCTGGCTCGTTCGCGAAACTGCCAAACGACATCGCGAACCACCCGATACTCATGCTTCCGGCACAACTTTTGCTTCGAACAAGCAGCGCAGTTGAGGTACGCCTGAGGGAGGCAACGCATGCGGTGTTTGGTTGGCGTTCTGTTGGCCGCAGGAGTTTCCGCCAATGCGTGGTCCATTGACCTGCCGCTGACAGCGACCAGCGGTGGGGCCCTTTATATCGGTGCCAGTCAGTCCGACTCATCAGGATTCCTGGTGGATACCGGCTCAAGTTACGTTGTTGTCACTGCGGCGATGTTCAAAGAAATCCGCGAATCGACGCAGGTAACCTACCTGCGCCACATTCGAGGTGCCTTTGCTGATGGCCGCCAGGCCGGCGTTCCCATCTACCGGGTCAAGCGTCTGTTGGTGTCGCCGGAATGCGAGCTGGCTGACGTGGAGGTGGCCATGATCATGGGCGCCAGCCGCAACATTCTGGGCATGAGCGGACTGGCGCGACTGCAGCCGTTTACCGTTGCGATTCAGCCGCCGATTTTGACGACACGAGGCTGTCAATAGCTTTCGGCACGGGACTTTACACGGTACTCAGCGTTCTCTAACGCTGATTCTGGCATGCTTTCCAGGGGCCCCCTTGTAGCGCCTGGCCGGGTTGCCGGCCTGGCTCTTCTTCTGATCGGTGTTGCCCACTTCCTCAAATCGCGCAAATTCGCCTGCTTCTGTTTCCGTTGGGTCGAGAGAGCGCAGTGGTTGGGTAGATCGGCCAGGTCTGGAAGGCGGCCCGATTCGGCCAAGTGTTCCTGAGTCATCGCCGACAATCAGAATCGGTTCGCCGCCGTCAGCACTGTCCACGAATCGTCTTTTGTGAGGTGGCTTGCCGCCCAGCTCCACTTGTATCTGCCGCTCACTGGCTTCGGTTTTCGTGCCATCCAACGAGGCCTGTTCGGCTGACGCCAGTGCTGGCATGGCGAATGTCAGAATCGCTGCGGCAGCGGTTAGACGTTGTTGAATTTTCATTTTTGTAGCTCCGTTCGAATGGCTGTTTTCTGAAATTGCACCTTATCGGTGCGTGGTCGACTTCTCCTGCACCATATCTGGAAGCTATTGGGGTCAACTTTCAAGGCTCGAACGCCAGATATTCTCTGCATTGTGCACAGATTTTTCCGAGCTTCGGAGCGCGATTGCAAAGGATTTCTTCACGAATGACTCGCGTCAAACGAGTCAGCGTGACTCGGCAAATCAGCAACCCAACTCACGGCCCCGAACGCTCTTAGATGACGACAACCTGCTGTTTCGTATCAGTGCACTGACGCGCAGTTACTGAATCCGGTTTGGAATCTTTGGGGTCAGTACCAGATGCCAGGTCGGTCGACGGGGGTCGTTGGTGTATTCCACAGACATGGTTACACCTCATTCCGAGTACATCGCTAACACATTAGGGCCTTGGTAGGTGGATGTGTTCCTCAGAGTTTTTCAACCTGGCACTTGCTCCTGGCCCCTGGCTTTCGGCCCTGGCTTCCAGCAGATCCGACCCTTGTGTTCTGTGGCAAAGAAGCTGAGGAGGTGGTACCCGGCCCATAATCTTCTAAAATCAAAGAAGCTGATGGAGGTGTCACTATGAGATTACTCATCGCCGCGATGCTGCTTGCTTACGTCTCGTTTGCCGGGGCCACGATTGAAGGCACTTTCTGGGACCCTCGATTCAACGGCGAGGGGTGGACCATCGAGTCCCAGAACGA
>JBCCCR010000041.1:0-42500 GCA_039033415.1 Pseudomonadota bacterium
CGTCAAGGTGCTGCCGCCGGCGAATGATGAGGAACGACGGAGCTTTGTTCCCTCTCCCGAGTGCTACCGCGGCGACATCGACTCGTTAGACCCTTCCCGAATCAGCTGGCGGCAGATTTCCAACCACCCCGGGCCCGCCCTTTACCGGAGCGCCGCTGAAGGCTCCGGCGGGCAGGTTGTTTTCTTTGGTGGCACCGACAACCCGTACAACTATAACGGCGTTGGCTACAACGGAATACCGTCCGAACCTCGCAACGGCGCGTTCGCCTATGTGGTAGCAGAAGATCGTTGGGAGGCGCTCGCGGTGCAAGCTCGGCCCACCATGGACCACCGTGCCCTATTGACTTTGGCACCCGGACGCTGGCTGGTGATCGGTGGCATGGACGAAAGCCGCGAGCTGCTGTCAACGACAGCGCCGATCACGGCCGAGGTGGATCTATGAAAGCCTCGGCGTTTCCACTACGCGGCAAAGTGCGGCATTACGCCTGGGGTGGTGATGCGTACATTCCCGACCTGCTTGGACAGCCGGACGGCGACCAGCCTTGGGCCGAATACTGGCTTGGCGCCCATCCCGGCGACCCCGCTGAAGTTCTGATGGATGACCGCTGGCACAGCCTCGCAGAATTGATCAAAAACGACCGGGCACACTGGCTAGGGCAGCCAACGTCGAACCGCTTCGACGAGCTGCCTTATCTGATGAAGGTGCTCGACGTCGCCAGACCGCTGTCGATCCAGGTTCACCCCAACGCCGCCCAGTCCGCCTCGGGTTTTGCTCGCGAGAACGCGCTAGGAATCGCGGGCGACAGTCCGCAGCGCAATTTTAAGGACGCCAACCCGAAGCCCGAACTTGCGCTTGCGCTGAGCACCTTCTGGCTGCTGTACGGATTTCGGCCGCTGGCCGATGGACTCGAGCAGCTTCAGCGGTTTCCTTCGCTTAAACAGCACGCACGGCTGCTCGAAACCGAGGGTCTCCAGGCCCTGTTCGAAAGGCTTATGCGGGCGCCGGCAGACGAGCTGGCGGCGTGGCTCGCACCGGTGCTCGAAACGGCCGGCAGCCAAACCGCGGGGATTTCGTCCGATCCGATTTCCTGGATCAGCCGCTGGCGATCCCTGCACGCGACACCAGGGGACGCAGTTGACCGTGGCGTTTTCGGTTTCCTGCTGATGAACCTGGTCAAGCTGGAGCCTGGCGAAACCATTTTCCAGGACGCCAACGTACCTCATGCCTACCTGCATGGTCAGTGCGCAGAAATCATGGCCAACTCGGATAACGTCCTGCGAGGGGGCTTGACGCCAAAACACGTGGACGTGGAGGCACTGATTTCACATATCGAGTTTGTTCCGGCAAGCGAGATACAGGACCTGCCGCCAACGAACCTCAATGAGTTTTCCCTTGCTCGCCTGCGCGGCGACAGTGCCCGTTCGATCACCGGACCAGCGTGCGGGCTGGTCCTGGATGGACAAGCGACGGTAGGCGAATATACGGCGAGACGGGGCGAGGGGTTTTTCGTGCGGGGCGGCCAGCGCATCATCCCAGACATCTCCAGCGGCGGCGATGTCCTGGTTGGCAGCCCGGCGCTCTCGTTGCTGGAGGCGTGAGGTCAGGGCGCTGCAGCGAGTCGGGCCGTTTTCTGCGCTATGGGCGGCGTTGCTGGCCTTTTTGCTCAGTTTCGGCGTCAGGTGAGCACCAAACGACAGAATAACGCCGCTTTTCGAAGTATCATCGCGACCACTGACAACGGTCCTGATGACACCGTCGCGCTGCCGAAGAGACACGCACCCTCTACGCTGATGAATTACCCGAACAAAAAAAACGCCGGAGTGTCCCCGGACCGCATCGTGCTCAAGGACGTCGGCTGTCACTACGGCTGGCGGCGCGGCGCCAAAGGCAAGGACCTGTTCTGGGCGCTACGTGATCTGAACCTGGAGATTCCTGACGGAACCTCGCTCGGGGTGGTGGGCAACAACGGGGCCGGCAAAAGCACGCTGCTTTCGCTGCTGGCGGGCATTATCTCTCCGGATTGCGGCCACATCGAACTGGGCGGCCGAACTGCAACACTGCTGTCGCTGAACGCCGGTCTAGACCCCAACCTGACCGGGCGCAGCAACGCCATACTGAGCGGACTGCTGCTGGGGGTGTCCCGGAAAAAGATCCATCGGGAGCTGGACAATATCCAGGCTTTCTCAGGCCTGGGAGAGTTCTTTGACCAGCCTGCCAGGACCTATTCCACCGGAATGCGGGCAAGGCTCGGCTTCGCCGTAACGGTGTACCTGGAGCCGGACATCCTGCTGATCGACGAAGTGATCGGCGTCGGCGACATGGCCTTTCGGGAAAAGTCCGCCGGCGTGATCAAGGCCCGTATGGCCTCTTCCCAGACCGTTATCCTCGTGTCTCACAGCCTGCCTTACGTGCGGCTGTACTGTGACACCGCGCTCTGGCTAGACAACGGCAAAATGAAAGCCTTTGGCGACTGTGACGAGGTTCTAGACGCCTATGTCACTTCCCAGGACACGCCGGAGCAAACCTGTGAAGCCTAGAGTGCAGCCCAACGCGGCATCCAGCCCGCAGTCCGCAGAGCGCAGCAGCACGGAGGAGCGACTCCGGCGCGAATGCCTTCGTCTCAGCCGCAGACTGGCAGCCGAACGGGACCGCAACGACGCGCTGAGGCAGGCCGTCACCGCCATGCTTTCTTCCATGACGTTTCGGGCCGCCGCGAGCGCCAATCGGGTGCTGTCAAGCCTGCTTAGAATGAAACGGGGGCCGACGGCGTGGGATCAGCTCCCGGTGCTGCTGGACGAACAGGGCTCCGGCGTTGACCCGCGCGAAAACCTGAAGCTGTCCCGAACCGCGCTGCTGCACGCCGAGGCCAGCTGTAATCGCGCTGGCCTGACCCGACTCCAGCAAGAGCCTGGCGGTGGCTGGCTACTCATCATCGGGAGCCCCCTGCCGTTCAGCTACTTTGGTGATCATCGCCAGATCACGCCGGAAGAAGATTTTGACGATCTCGCCGGGTGTCGAGGCGTTCTCGCCCTGGCGCTGGGCGACGGTGCGGCGGAGGTGATCGATCGGGCCGAGTCTGCTGCCAACCTCAGCGGCTGTCCCCTCGCCGTCTGGAGTGATCGCGAGGTGCCGGGCCTGCCGGACGCGACGCAGCTTGCGGGACCCAGCTTCGAAGGACAGCCCAACCACCAGCAACCCATCGATGACCCGCTGACCTTTCAGCGCTGGCTCGGTCAGCTTCGGGCGCGGAGCATCGGAAGTAGTGAGGTGCCGTTTACCGAAACCGCCTATCTGCGCTCCAATCCGGATGTATTGGAGGCGATCGTCGCTGGCGACTTTGAATCAGCGAGAGAACACTGGAAGCTGATCGGTAGAGCCGAATTTGCTGAGGGTAGCCGAGCCTGCCATCTGCGCCGCGACGAACCCACGCTGGGGTTGAGGACAGCCAGCGACGCGCTGAAGTCGCAGGCGCGAACGGAATGGGAGGGTTGGGATTATCAGCCGACGATTTCTGTGCTCGTACCCGTATACCGGGTCGACCTGCGCTGGCTGAAAGCCTGCGTAGACTCAGTACGGGAGCAGATCTATCCGTTCTGGGAGCTTTGTCTGGTCGACGACGCCTCCGAAGACCCCGCTATCGAAGAGTATCTACAGTCGCTCGATGATCCGCGTATTCGGGTTGAACTTCTATCCACAAACGCGGGGATCAGCGCTGCCTCCAATGCCGCGCTCGCCCTGGCCACCGGTGACCACGTGGCGCTTCTGGATCATGACGACGAGCTGACTGTCGATGCCCTATGGCTGGCCGCCCGCGTGATCGTCCGGCACCGGTCAGACATCATTTATTCCGATGAGGCCAAGCTGGACGACGAAGACCGGATTGTTGAACCGCACTTCAAGCCCGACTTCTCCTGGCCGATGCTGCTCAGCCAGAACTACGTCTCCCACCTCGGCATCTACCGACGTGAGCTGGTGAATTCGGTGGGGGGCTTTCGAACCGGCTTTGAGGGTTCCCAGGACCACGATCTGCTGCTGCGGGTGGCGTCAGTCGCTGACAGCATCTTCCACATCACGCGGGTACTTTATTACTGGCGCAAGGTGCCCGGCTCAACCGCCCAGCGCTTTGGCGATAAAGACTACGCCTGGGACCGCGGCGTCAGCGCCGTTTCCGACTGCCTCGGCGAGCTTGGCGCAGCTAAGAAAGGCCCATACCCCGGAACCTATCGGGCAGTGCGCCATTTCGAAGAAAGCCCTGCGGTTGCGGTACTGGTACCTTTCCGCGACGAGCCGGCGGTGCTGGAAACCTGCCTGGAATCGCTGACGAGCAAAACCGAGTATCGCCGGTACGAAGTGATCGGCGTCAACAATCAGAGCCGGCAGAAGCGCACCCGGCGGCTGATGGATCAATGGTCGGCTCATGAACGAGTGCGCTTCGTCGACTTCGATCAGCCGTTCAACTTCTCGGCGATCAACAACTTTGCCGCTGAACAGACCGATGCTGAGCATCTGCTCCTGCTGAATAACGATATCGAGATTCTCGAGGAAGGCTGGCTACGGGCGCTGGTTGAGCATTCGATTCAGCCACAGGCTGGCGCGGTCGGCGGGCTGCTACTGTATCCCGACCAGACCATTCAGCATGCGGGCGTGATCCTCGGCATTGGCGGCGTAGCGGGGCACTCACACAAGTACCTGCCGTCGCAGCACCACGGCTACTTCTGCCGCCCGCACCTGGATCAGAACGTCAGCGCGGTGACCGGCGCCTGCCTGATGGTAAAACGCCGGCTCTACCTGGAAGCCGGAGGACTGGACGATCAGAATCTGTCGGTGGCCTTCAACGATGTGGACTTCTGTCTCCGACTGTTGGAACTGGGCTATCGGAATATCTACACCCCGCGCTGCCGCGTTGTGCATCACGAATCGAAGTCGCGCGGCACCGAAGATACGCCGGCGAAGCAGCGACGTTTCAATCGCGAAGCGGCATTTATGCGCCAGCGCCACTCGCTGGCCCTATGCCTTGGAGATCCTTTCTATAACCCAAGTCTGTCGCCGGTCACTGAGGATTTTTCCCTGCGGCCCGACGTACAGCAGCTGCTGTTGACCTAAGGCATGAGCTTGTCCTGGACCCACTACGCTGACCTGGTCGTGTTTAAGGCCCGCTCGGAGCTGCTTGTCGAGACGTCGCGAACCTATATCGGAATCGCCTGGTGGGTGCTCGACCCGGTCCTGTACATGGCCGTGTTTTATCTGGTCTTTGAGGTCTTTCTGGAACGCGGCGGCCCCAATTTTGTACAGTTTCTATTGGTCGGGCTGGTGTTTTTCCGGTGGTTCAGCAACGCTGTCAGCAACGGCGCGACCTCGATCCGGCAAGGGCACGGGCTGATGCAGCAGGTCTATTTGCCCAAAATTGTGTTTCCGCTCGTGAGCTTTCTCAGCGACAGCTTCAAGTTTGGATGCACCCTGCTGCTGCTGCTGCCATTTCTCTGGATCAGCGGCTTCGAGGTGTCGATTCACTACCTGGCACTGCCGGCTCTGCTCCTGATCCAACTCGCCCTCAACCTTGGGTGCCTGCTGATCGCGGCCGCGATCTTGCCGCTGGTTCCAGATCTGAAATATTTGATCACTCACGGCATCATGGTAATGCTCTTCACTTCCGGTATCTTTTACGAAATC
Source organism: Pseudomonadota bacterium (assembly GCA_039033415.1). Taxonomy (NCBI): domain Bacteria; kingdom Pseudomonadati; phylum Pseudomonadota; species Pseudomonadota bacterium. The sequence continues at coordinate 5,672 of JBCCCR010000041.1, forward strand.
AAGGATCTTCCGTCCGAGGTTCAGGGATATGTATTGCTCAACCCGCTAGCCAACCTTATAACGGCCTACCGGGACGTGCTGATTGCCGCCAGCTGGCCCGACTTCAGGCAGCTTCTTCCGGCGATAGGGGTTGCCCTGCTGCTGCTGATCACCGGAGTCTGGTTAATCGTCCGGCTGGATCGCCGCTATCCGAAGATCGTGCGTGTACGAGGCGCCTGATCCGGTGGAACCAGATCACACGGAGCCGCCGACGCCAATCGTTATCCTCAACTGGAATGGGTTGAGCGATACGATCGAGTGCATTGACAGCCTGGCCAGCCAGACCTGCCGGGATTTTGTGGTGCATTTAATCGACAACGGTTCTGATGGTGACGATTTTCTAGAGCTTCAAGAGCGCTACGGGAAAGACCCCAAAATCTCACTGTTTGCCAACCCACAAAACCTGGGGTTCTCCGGGGGCGTAAACCGGGCACTGCAAAACATATTGGCGGATTCTCCTCGCCCGAGATGGGTCGTCCTTCTGAACAACGATACGGTCCCGGACCCACGGTGGCTGGAAATGTTGCTGGACGCAGCTGAACCCGGCAGGTCGATCGTCGGCTCCTGTATGGTCAACTACTACAACGCAGGCGAATTAGACAATGCGGGTCATTGCTGGCTCGATTCCGGAGAGATCATTCCTCGAGGCACCAGCGAAAATCCGGCTGACTACCAGGACCCGGTTGAGCTCATCGGCGTTTGCGCCGGGGCAATGCTTATTGCGACGGAGCTGCTGGAGGAACTGGGGTTGTTTGACGCTTTCTTCGAGACCGGTTACGAAGATGCGGAGTTCGGACTACGGGCCTTCCTGGCTGGCTACCCTTCCTTCTATGAGCCAAGGGCCCTCGTGCGCCACAAAATCAGCCGGTCGGTCGACAAGGTGCGCAGCCGTGAGTACGCGATGCGCATTCAGCTGAACATCAATTTCACTTACCTGAAGCTGGTTCCGCTACCCGTCGCGCTTTGCAACGCCCCATTTGTGGTCACCAAGACGCTGGGCGTGCTGCTTGTTTCGTCGCTGTTTGGGCGCTGGGCGCTAACCGGCGCCCATCTGCGCGCACTTAGCGAGACGTGGAAAGCACGGGCGCGGATCCGTTCATCCAGAGAGGCATTTGCTTCAATGCGGCGAGTGTCCGCCTGGCAGATCCTGGGATCACAGAAGTTTTTCCTCCCACGCTACGTCAGCTATTTTCGGCGGTACATCCTGACGGGAAGAAAAACGGTGTTTGAAAGGTAGCAAGCGGCCGGCGATCAAGCCGCCAGCCGCTTGAAACCCAGGCGCAGTTAGAGGTTTGTGCGGAGCATTCCGGGCACAGCTTCGTAGTTGTGACCGGGGAAAATCGCCGACTGGCCGCCGCTGTAACCGGAGTTCCCCAGCACGCCGTGAGCAACCGCGATCATGACATCGCGGAAATCGGTCGTCGGGATAAAGGCGTTGCCAGGCGTATTGTCGAAACCCGGGAATGTGCCCCAAAGCCCGCCGTTCATCCGGCTGGTTGATCCCATCACCATCATGACGTTACCAAGGCCGTGGTCCGTTCCTCGGTTGTCATTCTCCTTGACCTGCCGACCGAACTCGCTCTGCACAATCACAGCGACATCTTCGTCGTAGTTGGCGGCTATCATGTCCTTATAAAAGGCAGCGAGAGCGTTAGTCAAGTCTTCGAGTCGCGTACCGTAACCGTTAGCCAGCACGTTTTGCGTGTTGTGGGTATCCCACCCGCCGCGATCCGCGGTGATGACGCCGACACCCAGATCCTGTCGAATGACGCTCGCGGCAAGCTTCAGGTCGTTACCAATCCCGCTGTTGGGATAGGTGACGTTGCCCGCCGGCGTGTAGTCATCCAAATCAAGGTCGTTAATGGTTTCGATCGCCAGCATCGCCGTTGAAACTGCATCGTCGAGCGAGCCAGAGCCCTGGTACATCTCAGCGAGAAGCTGCAGATGTGCTTCCTCGTAGGTTCCACTGTTGGGCGTAAAGCCGTTCGTTGAGTCGATGGTCGCCACGTCCGGCCAGCCGTTGACGCTGGTCGGCGGGTTGCCGCCGGATACCATCGCCGTGAACAACGGATTCGGCGGTGCATCGTTGGCTGCATTCAGGTAGCGAGCCAACCAGCCGGCGTTGGCGGTCTGCGAGCCGGGCGTACCCAGTTCGATCTGCTCCTGTGCGTCGAAGTGGCTGCGGGTGTAGGTATCCGGATCCTTGTGACCGCACATGTGGATCAAGCTGAGATTTCCACTGGCCCAAAGGTCCATCATTTCACCGCACCAAGGATGCATTCCCCAGTTGGGCGTCAGGCCAATCGTATCGGCGATGTAGGTCGCATCGCGATTGAGCTGGTAGGCAGAGGAGAAAATGCCGGTTGACCGCGGAACCAGGAAGCTCAGTCCATCCATACCGCCCCGCAGGAAGATATAAACGAGCGTTTTCCGCCGGCCGCCGACAGCCTGTGCCGAGGCGATTTGCGAAAAGCCCAGCCCAACTCCCGCAGCACCACCGGCAGCGAGGGTCTGACCAAAAAATCGGCGCCGATTCGGGTTCTGAATCATCAGTCGTTTCTTGTTGACTTTGTCCATGTCTAAATCCTCAGCGCTGAATAAAGGTCGGAGACCAGAGAATCAGGTCTACCATGCCGATCATTCTTCGGCGCCAATAATAGGGGTAGTCATCCTCAAACACATCGAGGCGTGGGATGGTCTGATCGTACAAATAGAAATGCGGCAGGTTATCCGGATTAGGCAGATCTACCTGTGTCATAAACTGCATCGCGACGCCACCCAACTGGGTATTGGCATCCTGGTATCCGATGCTGTTTCCAACCCAACCTCCCGAGGGTGTGTAGCCCATAATCCACGAACACCAGAACTCGGCGAGCTGCCGTGGCGTGAAATCGCCGTTCAGGTTTTCCCGGACGATCTCGGTGACCCGCATCATCCGATCGCTGTTGCCTGCATCGCGGTCGAGCATCCAATCGATTGCCTGCCACGTCTGGACCAGTGATGTGGACCCTTCCCAATGCTCCCGGTTATCCGGATAGCCATCGGGTGTCGGCCAATGGAAAAGCTCCTGGCGGGTGTCGTCAAACTCCCAGTGGAAGCGACGGGTCGTGTCCGTCGAATCCTCTTCCCGCAAAATGTGGTTACCGCCGGCGGCACGCATGCACGAGACGACGTACTCAAACGGCCGCTTTTTCTTTTCGCCCCAGGTGTTCTTGAAGGCGTCAGAGAGCAAGATCACCCGAAGGGTCCGCCTGATCTGATTCGGCGACTCTCGGAACGCGAAAAATTCCGCAGCGGCGGCCTGTACAATGGACTCCGGCGGGTTGTCAGAAATCAGTCGCTGACACAGCTTTCGGGCAATGTAGGTTGCCGTGCCGGGGTGGTATGCCGCCACCCGCATGATGAGCTCCCCTTCCCGCTCAGGCTCCGTGTTGGCCGGAATGATGTTGGACGCGGTACTGAGAATCGACTTGCCGGTCTCATCGTGCTCACCGAGGTCGACGAAAAAGAAGCCCGTGTCACATTGCCCCGGGGTTGAGTTCCCGTTTTGCTCGTAGCGCCAGCCCGTCAGGCCTGCCGCGGCTTCATACACGTCATCATCGTAGTACTGGGCAGCAATCTGAATGCTCGGATTGGCAAAGTTGCCCATATCGAAGTTGTTGATTGCGACGTACGGGTTTTCCGGCAGCAGTTCAAAGCCGGTGAACGGTCGCTCAACGCCTCCATAGTTCTCCGCACCAAGGCAATGAAGTTCGAACAGTTCGCGGGCGTAGTTTTCGTTGATGCCGCCCGCGGAGTTCACGTAGTTGTCCAGGTAGCGGAGCATGACCGGGTGCTTACCCGAAGCCTCCAGCATGTTGGCAAAGTTGCCGAACGCATTAGCGCGGATAACGTCTCGGTCCCAGGACGACCAGCCGACCTCGATATCGCGGTTACCACGGACAAACACGTTGAAGTGGTTATGCCAAAAGTCGACGATGAGCTCGAACAGCTGCTTATTGCTGAAAACCGCTCGGTTGAATGACATGTTGCGAACGTCGCGGTAGGGCCGCAGGTACACGTTTTGGTCACCGTCACATTCGCGGTTTGCGAAAGAGGTCACCCGGCTTTCGTCGAGCGACTCAAAAAGACCCTCGAACGGCGCCATCCGAGCATCAAAGTCGCTGTCGTCGATGCTCGCGGGGTTGAGCTGTTCGTCAACATAATTTTCCAGTCGTTCGTCGTCGTTCGATCCGAGCGACATGAAGTAGCCGACGTCGTCTTTCCCAAGGTCACCAAATTTGCCGACACCCCCGCCTCCCGGGGGTGGCTCGAAGCTGTTTGAGAACACCAGACCTGGATCAACTGGATCGGCCGTCACGCCGGACTTAAGCTCTCTGCGAGCGGGTCCAAAACCCATCTTGTGGAAAACCCGCACCGCCAGCGGTGGCGTCAAGGTGTTATCCGAGCCCCCCTTGGCCCCAGCGGCGAATTCACGCGCCTTCTTCGCCAGCGGTTTGAGCTTGGGTTGAGCCCTCGCACTATCATCAGCTGTAGTGCTGGCAACCGCCGTGCTGGCAACAGCTGCCGCGGACCCCGTCAAAAAGCGGCGACGTGACTCAGAACGATCCATTCGGAAAACCTCTACACAATCGTAAGAACCCGCGAGTCTAGCAGCGGACCATTTGCCGTATGTGTGACCGGCATCTCTTTTCTGGAACCTATTCGAAAACTGTGACGCACCCGCCAGCAGGACCTGCGGCAAATGCGCTAGCGATTGGCCCCAAGAGGGCAGAAAGTGACCTGTCGCGTCACCCGTCAGAGGCACCGCTCCGATCAATACTATGGTTTAGCCGCTGCTCAAAAAGCGCCACCGCCTCATCATAAAGGCGGAGATCATAGGTATTAATTTCGGCAAGCTGACGGCGAAGCTCGTCGTCCAGCTCAACGTCGTCCGTACTTTCGTTGGCCCTGGGGAAGTCGTTTGGCAGAGCCCAGCGAAACATATCGAACATCAATTCCATAGATTCGTCGAATCGCTCCTGAATCCCGACAAAGTCAAAAGATCGAAGCGTTACCAGCGCCCGGCGAAAGGATTCTTCGTTGAGCGGAAAAGGTTGGTTGACGTCTGCCGGCCAGGCTGATGGATCGTCGAGGGCGAATCGCATCGTCAACATTCGGGTTTGAATATTGGCGATATGAGACTGCACAAAGGCCCGCTTCTGCATGATGTCGGCGAGACTCAGATCTTTGGCCCACGCCGCGTTGCGACGCACGTGGCGAAGGTGCGACACGCTTCTCGCCACCGGCTCCCGAAGCATGGTCAGCGTGACGGGCGTTCGAGCAAAGCGTTTCATGAGCTGCCACGGGTAGTGTCCGCGCAAAAGTTGGGTGTTGGACCAGACGTCATCCGGCAATTCCATTAAGTAAGGAATGGGTGGATAGTTGCCATCAAACGACTGCCGCATCACCTGGTCGGCGGGGACGGTCCGCTGCGCGTCGAAGCGCAGCTCAAGCAGCGTCCGCAGCGTTGTCCCGGCCGTTTTCGGGATATGCATGAAAAAGTGGTGGTTATGAGGCGGCATCGGCCAGGTTCGTAGGGACAAGGAAAAGCGCTACGGATAGTAATGACTACGGGGTCCTCGCGCCACCCTTGTCCAGGCAAGCCAGCGGGTTGCGTGCCTTACCTATTCGAAGCCGTCAATAAAAATGCGATCAAACGGCACGTCCTCACCCAACACAACAGGGTTGGAGGCGGTTGCCGTCGGGCCCGGATCGGCAAAAACCTGGGGCAGATAGCTGCCCTCTGGCAGAAAACCCAGGTCAGCCGTGTAGGCCCTGGCGCTTCCCGGGAGCCCATTGACGAGAGGAATCACGTCACCCGCCTCATCGACGACATTGACGCCCTGAGTTACATCACCCAGCTCCGATGCCAACCATCTGACTTCATAAGTATTTTCCGGCCCCGAATCTTCAACCAGGACAATCCAATCGATCTCAATCATCACACCGGGCTGCGATGTGGGGTCAATTCGCAGGCTTTGCCAGTTCGGCTCATCCAGCCAGTTGGCTAATGCGGGGACTGACCTCGCCGCAAGGTCAACCTCAACAACTTGCCATTGTCCAGGGAACACCGCGACCCCCTGGGTTGTCCCGAAGACACCATCGGTCAAAGACGCGTCGCGAAAAAAGTTCACCGAAAACTGCTGAGGGTCAGCGGACTGGTAACGCACCTTTGCTAGCAGCCGCCGGTAGACTGAAGACGCAATTGGCGTCGCGGCTCCGTCCGCGGTGTTGTCGCCGGGGAAAAGAAGGATAAACGAGGGATCGTTGGTGTCGGTTGTCGCCCGATACACTCCCCCGCTGATCGACTCTCCGGTCAGTCCGCGCGAGCGAGAGAGAATCACGTCCTCGGGACTATCCATCAGCCAGGCATTTCCGAGCACATCCCGGGCAAAGTCACCGATGGGGGCAATCACGTCCGCGTTCCCGTCCGGTTCGGTGATGGTGATGGAGGTCACGGGCGCCGCTCCAACTCGCACCGGACCCGTCGAGTATCGATAGGTTGTGTTGAATGCATCGCTGACCTCAGCCAGCACAAAATATTCTCCGCTGGGCACATCCTGAGGCCCATTCCACAAAGCGCTCGTGTCGGTGTTCTCCCGAAGATTGTCGAAAATCAGCGTTGGCGGCGGCATATTTTCGCGGACGCTGTCGTTGTCCACAAACAATCGAATCGACGCGTTGTCTTCGGGGTCGGAGGCTTCCCACTCGATGTTGAAAACCGGGTCGGCGGTGTCCAGGGGCGCCAGAATGATGGAGTCCAGCCTCACCGTCTTCTGGGTCGGGAACTCGTGAGGGTCAAACCGAAAAAAGTCGACCGTGCCGAACCAACGGTTTGCACCCTCGGTTTCCGTTTCGAGCAGCCGCATGTCTCCGATCTCGTAAACGTTGGTGCCCTCTTGCACAATGATGTCGTCGCTGGTGGTCAGCGTTGAGAGGTTGTTACCCCACAACACCCGGGCCACAGAGCCCGTGCCGATATCGCGCTCGCCGCTAACTTCGAATTGATAGGTCAGCATTCGGTAGAGTGCCGTATCAATCGGCACGGTGGCATTCATTAATATCGTTGAGTCGTCTCCGGTCGACGTGGCGCTCAACGAACCGCCTGCATAGCTGATTCCCACCAGCTGTGTGGTGCTGGCAACATCCGCAGCTTCGATCGGACCCCACGGATTTCCGAGTTCCGCGATGGAGAAGCGATTAGCGACATCTCCCCGCACGTCGGGTTCGTTGAAATTCAGAATCGGCGCCGCGTTGACACGGACATTGCCGGGGCTGTCAGCTGATGAGAACTGGCCATCAACTCGAATGACATAGCTATTTGGGGGGAGTGCGCTCAGGTCGACGGTCGCCTGAGTGCCCGCGAAACCGTCACCGAGCAGATAGCTTTGGCCGTTCGGCGCAATCGCGCTCACGGCATAAGGACCGTCACCCGCATCGGTCCATTGCACCTGCGTTTCGGCCACCGTCTGTCCGTCGGCGACCAGTCTGATCCAGTCGAGCTGGAAGGTAATACCGGGCAGGTCCGTCATGTCGAAACGGAGTCCTTTTGCGTCAGCAAACGCGCTCCAAGGTTGCGACCCGATATCGCCGCTGGGAGAGTCCGCCAGGAGATCGACCGTAACGACGTTCCAGTCGGTGCCCCGCATCAGTTCGCCATCCTGATTTCGGCACTGTCGATTTGCGGCGCCAAACGTACTGCCTCCCGCCGACAGCTCGTCATAAAAGAAGACCTGAACACAATGGGGTGTTGTAGGTTCTGGCGCCGGCTGAAGGTAACGGACCCGCAGCGTCACGTAGCGATAGACCGAGGTATCGATCGGAAAGAGCTGACCGCGATTTCTGTTGACGACCGAACTGGGAATCCCCGAGAACAACGCAAAGAAAGCCGGGTCATTGCCCGTACTGGTCGCGCTGTAAACACCCGACCCAAAACCCTCGCCGGTCAACTGAATAGACTCAGTCAGGACCACGTCCTCGGGATTGCTCATATCCCAAGGGTCGCCTAGCTCGAAGGTCGCATAGTCTTGCGCCTCGCCGACGACGACGCCGCCGGCACCTGGCACAAGGACTTCCAGGTTGCCAGCTGCTGCCGGCAAAGCGACGCTCAGCGTGATCAGCAACACCGCCCAAAAACGATCGATCATCATTGATTTAACCCGCCTTTCCATCTGGCACTTCGTTTCGGACTGTGGAGCAGTATCGCTTCCATGTTCCGCCTTCGCCTTGCTCGACGCCACTGAGGCGAACAAAAGAAATACTTTTTCAACGATCCGCGCTTTTCACCTTCCATCGGTCAAATGAACGATAGGCTTGAGACTGAGGTTCGTCTACCCTATCCGGCGACGGAATTCTCGCTCACAGCCACGGGCGACCGGTGGCCGAGAGGAAAACCGCAAATACCGCGTTACCCGGCGTGCAAAGAACCTCCGCGATAGTTCAGCGCCATTGACTGCTATCCGTCTGTCTCGCGCTTGTGCGCCAGCAATGCCGTTGTTGTGGCAATCCTCCAGCGGGCCTCTTCACCCAGTTCGGTCACCAGCTTCTCTCGCATCCAGTCCACCGGGTTCAAGTCTAGAATGTCGGCAACTCGGAGTCTGTGAAACTCATCGCGCAGTTCGGTTGGTAATCCGTCGCGATACGTCTGCAGCATCATCCATAGTGCCCAGATGGGATGCCCAGAAAGCGGCACCTGGTGGTCCTCAACCTCGATCTGATCGCCAAACAGTCGCCGAATACCCATGCGCGTCATGCCGAAATAGTGGTGCGGGTAGCCGTGTTCACGCTGCAGGAACGGCACGTTGCAATAGATCTTGCCGCCGGGTTTGAGCACTCTCAGAATCTCGGCCGCACAGTCAAACGGTTGATCTACGTGTTCGAGGACGTCCAGGGACAGGACGGCGTCGAAACAGGCATCCCGAAAAGGCAGCGCCTGGTTGACCGCGAGCACGTCCACATGAGGGTAGTCGACCACCTCACACTGAATCAGATTCGGGAAAGTCACCTTCTTCTTCCCTGCCCCACAATCGAGCACCATCCCCCCTCGATCCAGGATTTTTCTCGCGTTCTCGTCATAGCCGTGGGCCGAGACGTTGGCGGTTTCGTCGATGCCAAACTTACGTCGCATCTGCGGCGTCAAGAAGCTCATCGCGGTGGCATCTTGCGGAAAAGTGGTTTTGCACGCAGGGCAAACCAGCAGGTCACCCTTTCGCAACGGTCGCTCTTCGGCCCGACAGGAAGGGCAGGAAAAGTGGTCGAGGATCCAGGCTTCTTTGTCCAGGTTCGTTTCGGTATTCATATCAGTAGGTACTGTCAGCGGAATTGTTAGTCTTCCTGCCCGTTTGACAGGCTGGCCAGCAACGCGTCGAGGGATTTCCAGTGCTGCTCTAGTCGCTCCAGTGCCGCCGGAACGCCGCCCCGGGTCAGCTGCGACACCAGCCATCCGGGTAGCCCCCCGCCTACGCTGTCACACGCTGTCGCCACGGCCTCTCCCATCCCCCGTTTTTCCAGATCGAGAGACGTCAGCTTCTCCCGCAGGTCGTGCAACGTGGGCAGCAACCCGGTCAACGCGACCAGCGCGCTGGCATTGGCTTCCCGCACCGCCTCGCCGCTATGGAGAAGGGTGAAGGACACCGCGATGGATTCGATATCGGCCGGCGCTCGTGGGCCAAGATCGAAGTGCAGCTGCGGATCGTCCGTTTGGAAATGCCAGGTGCCCTCGTGACGGAACAGCGCGTTGTCGAGATAACACTCTAGATCCGTCGTCTCTCCCCCAACTAGTGTCACCTGCACAGCAAGGTCTGTGACGACGGCCGGCTGATTGGCGGGATCGAGGCGAAGCCGATATACCCCCCGCCCGAGCGAGCCTTCTTCCAGGCGATCGGTAGACAAGTTGAAGGACACCTCGTCGCCTGAGAGGCGCTGAGTGATCGACGCCTCCGCGGTAAAGCCCTCTCCGCGATCAAAAAATATCTGGGCCGCCACGGCTGGCGGTCGACCCACCGCGCTTTGGGCGGCGTAAAGGCTGCGGTAACGGCTTGCCGCATCCTCCCAGTTGCCGGCGATCCAGGCCCACTCGGCCAGCCGAGCCGGCGGCTCAGCCCAGCTCGGCGCGAGTCGCTCGGCGGTCTCGGCATGGCGTACCGCAGCGTTGCGGTCGCCAGCCGCCCACGCCGCCCTTGCCCGCTCCAGGGCCAAAAACGGGTCGTCGGGCCGTTGGTCGTGCCATTTACCCAGCCAGGCAGCGAGTTCAGTATGGGCACCCTGCTCGGTCAGCAGGGTGATCCGCGCGCGAAAAAGGGGAACCGGATTGCCGCTCACCTCGATCGCCCGGTCCAGCGCCGCCGCATCTGCGGCGTCGATCTGGGGGGCCGAAACCGTGCCTTGTTCCGATCGCGGGGCTGGTGCCTGTTCTTCCAGCAGCAGAGGGTGTGGGGCTTGCAGGTGGACGAGGTCGCGCCACAAGTGGTTGGCGGCCTCGGCTGTCTCGACCATGACGCCGGCGTCCGTCAGCTCGTCGCTGAGGTCCAGTCCGAGAGACGGCGCATGATGCACGAGGCCCGCGTCAAAGAAGTCGACCAGGCACTCGGGCTGAACCGCCTCCCGTCCAATCTCCTCGCTAAAGTCCTTTTCCAGCACGGCGGTGATGGATCGGACAAGACGGTCCGGGTCGGCCGTGAACAACAGCACGGGAAACGGTCGCTTTTCCAGCAGTTCCAGGAGCCGCCGATTGTAGCGGCACCAAAGCTGCACCCCCGCATCCGTTGCCAGCCCATCGCGGCGCTCTAGAGACCGCGCCACTGCAAGCGGGTGTCGCAGGACGCCCAGGCGCCGCGCATTGGGTCGCAGATCCAGCCAGTCGTCCGCCAAGAACAAGATTCGGGGATCCTTGATCAACCACGGCCGGCCCTCGCCCTCCAGTCCAGAGACGATGGCCTCCATCTTGGCCCGCTGGGTCTCGCTGACCTCTAATGTCTCTGGCGGGCTATCCCAGCTGCCACCGTGCGCTCGGAGCAGCCCTTCGTTGAGCGGCGTGATCGCCAGGTGTTCCCGGTTTCCCTTCTGATTGTCCGGATTCCAGCGGTCAACGTCCCCGATGTTAAAGCCCGCCCCCTCCAGCATGCCGGTCAGACAGCTCGTGCCGCTGCGGTGCATGCCGAGGACAAACAGGCCCGGCGAGGGAGCGTCGGATGAAGGTTGAGGGCTGGAATCGGACATCGGCCAGCGAGTATCGCACTCAGATCAGCGGACTGCAGCCCCGCGAGGGCTTATCAGCCGACACAGGCGTATCCGATCAGTTCAGAGACGGCGTGCCGCCAGGCTGCCGGGCCGTGTTCGTGGGCCAGCCAGGCGCTTCGCACCTCGTCGGCGTTGGCGCGCAAACGCGGGAGTTGAGCCAGGCACGCGTCCACCGACCGGGGGATGCCGTCAGGCGCGTCCATGTCGATGGCCGGCGCCCGACCGCCGAGATCTTCGTAAAGCGCTCGCATGGTGCTACCCGCCGGGACCAGCGGGATAACGCCGGCGCAGACGCATTCGAGGAAGATCCCGGAACCGATGGTTTGGTAGCGTTCGCCATAGGGCAGCAGCATGACGTCCAGACCAGCCAGTGTTGCGTCATAGTCACTTTGCGCCAGGTGGCCGGACAAAAGCGTCACCCCACGGGACCGCAGCGTGGACTCCAGCTGCTCCGGCGCCCTCCCGAGGGGTTGAGCCGCGTGCGCCGAGTCGAGCCGAACGCACCAGTCCACACCGCTGATGTCCGCTTCAAGCAGATAGCCAGCAAGGCTCTCAGGCTGATGGACTGGACGCGTTGCCCCGAGCGCTCCGAGGCGCGGGCGATTGTCCGGTGAAGGCGGGGATTTGGATGCGTCGAAACGCGCAGCAGCTGGGTAGGGTGCAACCCGAATCTCCGTTGATTCGAACGCTTGTGCCAGCAACCAGTCTGCAATGGCGGCGGATTCGGCTAGCAACAACACTTTTTTGCCGGATTCAGCCAGAACCTGCGTCGAGGACCGAAAAGACTCACGAATGAGGTTTTCGTCCTCACAGTCGGGCACCGGCGTGGTCTCCATGACGCCAATAACGGCGCCACGAAGCTCCGGTGCGCCGGCAATAGCCGACGTGATGCCGGGCAGCGTGAGAAAGCGCGCCGTCGGAAAAATGGCGACTTGGGCTTCAGAGCGCTTGACGCACGTGCTGACGATGTTGCCCAGAAGCTCGCTAAACGCGGCCAGAATCTTCTGATCGACCGGTGCAGCGGCGCCGACAAGGTGGTCGACGACAGGAAAGACGCCGTGCCAGCGCTGCGGCCGCGCCGACTGCCACTGCTGATGATGAAACACGTTCATCGCAAGACCATGGTCTGTGCATATCCGACTGTAAGCGTCAGCAAGCAAGGGGAAATGCCCGTGAGGCCCCTGCATGCGGGGCTCAAAAAGGGCAACCGCTGCGGGTTCGATACCGGAATCCAGTGACGCCACTGCGGCGTCCGCAAGCGCAGTTGCGTCGCCGTCTAACAGCTGGCGGAGGAGGAGTTCATTCATGTCTCGGTTTTGGCGCCGCCATCCCCTAAACGCGCAGACAGCTGCCGCTCCAACAGCAGGGACTCCGGCACAGCCTCCTGCCCCCAGCGTTCGAAGGCCACCCGCGGCCGGGTTGAGATGCCGAGCCAGGCGTCGCAAACCGCACCGATGTCGAGAGCAATGCCGCCGCGCTGGGCGATGATGTCGCAATAGACCTTGCCGCAGATGCCGGCGCCGACAAAAAACAGCTGACCCGGAAACGTCGGGGTAAGCGTGTCGAGCAGCTCATCGAAGCGATCCGGAAAATGAGGCGTCCAGTCGGCATCACGTCGCAGATAGCGGAGCGGCACCGGCCATTCATCCACCTCGATTCCCACCGCTCGAAAAAGCGGCGCAAGATCGCGGCGACCAGTCACCAGGCCAATGCGCTCCTGCCCCATGGCCAGATCCGCCAGAAAGCCCGACTCCAACCAGTCAAAATGGACCCAGGCAGAGGTCAGCAGGGCCTGCTCCGGCCAGTCGAATTCAGCCATCCAGCGGCCGAGCAGCATCAGCCGGCTGGCGCTGTCCGGGTCCAGTTGGGCACGCTCCTCCGGCCGCAGGGACAGGTTTCGCTGCACCCAGGCGACCCGCTCTTGATCCGACAGGCAGAAGAAGCCCTCGGGGAAGCTCGTTGCACCAACGTCGGTGCGAATGCCCAACACGTTCGCACGCCCGACCGCCAGCGCCAGTCGGCTACAAAGATCGTCCAGTTGCGCCCGCTCAAATTGTTCACCGAAGTGGGAAATGAGGTGTGGGCCGAAGGTGGCGTCCTCTAGATCCGGCCGGCTGAGGACAACGCCCTCGCCGTCACCCAGGCGCAGCAGCGACATTGCCCGCTTCCCTTTGATGTGATCTAGCACGCACGGGGCAGCAATTGCCTGGCTGGCGAGCAGGCTTCCGACGCTGGCGACAAACGGATTCATTGGTTACGCCCGGATCAATTTTCCGCATTGAGATGGTCGTGCGATAATAACGCGCTTATCCTGAGGCTGCCGCGGCTACAAAGAGCAGTGCGCAACTACGACCAGGATTACCAACTACCACAAATGAGCAAACGGCAATCCATTATGCTGCAAGGCAAGGAAAAGGATCGAAAGCAACGGGCACCCGCTCAGTCGGCGGTTAGCGACTTTAGGAAGCAGCCAAGCGACACCAAAGATCTGACGCTGCACGTGATTGGGGATCGAGAACGATTCAGCGCGCTGGTTAGGACGCTTGAGGGCCAGGGTTTCCGGTTGTTAGATGAGCTGGACGATCTCGGGTCTGTGCTGAGAGCAGACGCGGCCGGCAGTACCGTCGTCGTCTACCCTAATCCGGTTTTGTTCATCGGTGAAATGCTGAAGGCAGGCGAATCGACAAACCGCGCTTTAAACACTTGGCGTGAAACTACAGAGCAGCTCTTATCTCGGTTCCGTCAGGATCGGCGCCGCCTCACGCTGCTTGACGGCCATGCAGCGCAAGCCGGGCCTGAGCTACTGCATCGGCTGCTTGCCGACCGCCTGCCCCGCTCGGTCAACGCCACCGGGACGGCAGAAGGGTTGCAGGCAGACTCTGAACCGGCTGGCCTATTCGAGCTCGTCGCAGCGCAAGCTTTGCGCCAGGACGAAACGGCAGCAGCCCTGGTCGCCGAATTGGAGGCCAGCAGTCTACCCCTGCTTAGGGCTTACAGCATCGACGTGGATGCGGTCCTAGCCAGCGGGCTACCTGGCACTGACACATCCGATCTCGACGAGCTTCGGGAAGAGAACGAGCTTCTGTTTCTGCAACTTCACCAGGTGCAGGAAGAGCTGGAAGCACATTTCTTAGAAAACCAGAAAAAGAACAACGACCTGAGCAATCTTAAGGCGGAAGTCTACAAGGCCCGTGGCGACGCCAAAACGGCTCGCGATGGTCGCGATGAATCACAAGCTGAATTCGTAGAGGCCCGGGAGACCTGGGAAGCAGATCGCGAAGCGCTGGCCAGCCAACTCGAGTGGCATGCGGCCACGCTGACTGCAGTAAGGCGCTCCCTGTCCTGGAGATTGACCGCTCCCGTCCGACGCCTGCTCGGCCTGTTCATCGGAGATTCGAAGATCTAGCTTTCGCTTGATGGATTGGCTCGAACAACATTTGGCGATTTTTCCTGCGCCGGAAATGATTCTGGTCGTCGGCGCAGGTCAGGGCCGCGACTTACCGGTGCTAGCAAGTCTCTCCCACACACGCCTTATCATGCTCGAGCCACAGCGGCAATGGGCAGAATTTTTGCGGCGCCAGACCCAGAATCTTCCCCAGGCGGAGGTGTTGGAATACGCTCTAGACGAACGGAGCGGAACCGCTACATTTACGGTGTTCAACTTTCCCGAGCTGAGCAGCCTGCGCCCCGACCCAGATGTCTCTTCGATCTTCCCCGGCGCTCGTCAAACCACCAAACTGTCGGTCGAGACCCGGTCACTATCGGATCTCGCGCGCCATCTGCAGCTACCGGCGAGTCCGAACAACTGGCTGATCGTAGACGCTCCCGGCATTGAATCAGCAGTGTTGACGAGTCTTGAAGACCATGAAACGAGACGCCTTTTTGGTCATCTAGTGCTCCGCACCAGCCATCGCTCACTCGACGGTGAAGACGACGAGTCAGAGTGGCTGGGGGAAGCTTTGCTCACCCGCGGCTATCGTGCCCTTGGGGGCGAGGACCGGAGCGATGGCGACTGGCCGAGGCTGCACTTACAGCATTTCGGCCGCTCGCCGTTACACAAGGAACTCGAGGTAAAGCATGATTCTCTCGTGCGGCATACGCAAAACCTGACGGCCGAAAAGTCCGGTTTGCAGCAGCGGCTGGAGCAACAACGCGCGAAGCTAGACGGCACAATTTCGAAGCAAAAAGACCAGTTGAGGTCGCTTAACCGCAGCGCGGAGCAACGTCTAGCCGCGATAACGAAAGAACTTGAACAGAGCAAGAAGGCGCTAGAGAAGCAAAAGAAGCAAGCGACAAAAGTAGCCGAGCTTCGGGGCCAGCTGGCCGAAGCAAACAAAACCCTTGAGAGTCGGCAGGCAGAGCTTGATCAGCGCGGCGAAGAAGCGCGAGAACTAGAGAAAAAACAGGAAGCGCAGGTGGCTGAGCGGATCGAATCGGTGCGCCAGGAAACCAACGATCACATTGAAAGACTCGAGCGCGCAATTGAGCAGGCCAAGTCTGATCTCTCAGTTTCGCTGCGCATGCAGACGCTGCGTGAGCACGACCTCAAGGAGCTACAGAAACGCTACGCCGACGTGCTTGAGACGCGAAACGCACAGCATGAGCTGCTGCTAAAAATCCGCAAACGCCTCAGCCTAGCAGCGGAGTATCTGCTGCAGCTGAAGAATGAGAATGACGAAGAGCGGAAAAGCGAATTGACCTCCGGGCTGGTTGAGGCGCTTGCTCACAATATCGGCGAAGGCGAATAAGCCACGCTAAGCTTGGGATGGAGGTTGGCAAGTCGCCCTCAATCATGAACGTTCCCCAGAGATTTGCCGAACTAGTAGACAAGTGTGCTGAACTGATCGATGGTTCCGGCCTCATCGAAACGCACCATACGCTGCAGAAGGCCGAGCCGTTACCCAGCCTGCTGGAACGATGCTCGGAGCTAGTGGAGCATCCGTGGCCCACGGAGCCCGTAAGAACAATCCACCACTTTGCGTGCAGCGGGGGGACGTTGGTGTCAAAGTGTGTCGCCTCCATGCCGAACGTCCAGCTTTTGAGTGAGGTAGCACCCCATAGCCAGATGTACAGCGGAAGATCTTCCGCGTTCGCCCCGACAGACCTGGTTTCACTGCTTCGTAATGGCTCGCTGGGTTCCGACGAAGAACTAGAGCTCGAAGTATTTCTGCAAGGGGTGCGCGCGATATACGAGCGCTGCACACAAACTGGTACTCACCTGGTGCTCCGCGAACACACCCACAGCAAATATTGCGTCGAGGAGGATGTCAAGGACGTGCCTGGATTGGTCTCAGGTCTTTCCTCGGAATACGAGACACGCTCCATCGTATCCGTTCGGCACCCCCTGGACTCGTATCTGTCCTTACTCAAACGGGGATGGAGACACTTCAGCCCCAACAGTCTTGATGAATACGCGAGACGGTATCTGGCGTTTCTCGACGACCACGAGGAGCTTCCACTTGTACGCTATGAAGATTTCGTGGCCAATTCTGAACCGGTGATGCGCACCATCTGCAGTGCACTAGAACTTGGCTTTACGCCAGGATTTGAGAACTTGTTTTCCATCCACAAGTTGTCAGGTGACAGCGGTCGCACATCGGCCAGGATTGGACGGCGCTCGCGTCGCGCCACTCCTGAGGAGGTCGTGGGACAACTTGATTCACATCGGTACTTGGAACTATGCAAGCGACTCGAATACGACCCGTTGGTGTCACCACACAATGACTAACAGCTTGGGCGCTGGCAATTCCCAAAAGACTGTGCTGATCACTGGCGCCAATGGGGGGATCGGACGATCACTCGTCGCGCTATTCTCAGAGGCTGGTTTTAGAGTAATCGGCTCGGATCGTACAAGGCCTAAATCTTCTTCTCATTGTGATTTGTTCGTTCATGCGGACCTACAGCGAACCGTAGAAGATTCGGCCTATGCCGCAGAAAGATTTGAAGAGGTGAGGGCCGCCTGCGGCTCGGAGAGGCTCGATGCGTTGATCAACAACGGCGCCGTTCAGATACTCAAACCGATCGATGAGTTGAGCGTTACTGATTGGACGTCAACATTGAACACCAACCTGCTGGCCCCGTTCTTCTGGACACAGGCCCTGCTGCCCCTGTTGCGGCACGCCCAAGGCAGCGTGGTAAACATCAGCAGCATTCATGCAAGTCAAAGCAAGACTCGGTTCACAGCCTACGCGACCAGCAAAGCGGCGCTAAGCGCCATGACCCGGAACATGGCCCTTGAGCTGAGAGGCGAGGTGCGTATCAACGCCATTGAGCCCGCGGCAGTCAGGACCGAGATGCTTCTGGAGGGGTTCGAGGGGCGACAGGAGCAGCTCACCAAACTTGAACGATGTCACCCGGTCGGCCGGTTGGCGGACCCTGATGAAATCGCCCAGATTGCGCTATTTCTGTGCTCGTCTTCTGCGAGATTCCTGCAGGGCACTTCGATTGCCGCCACGGGCGGCATCCACGCGGTCCTGACCGACCCAGAATAACACGATCGCTCCAGTGTGATTCGTCTGTAACACGCTATTCAAACCAGCCCGGGGATACTCTAGAATAGCGCGACCCTCGAACGAGGCCGGCCCGTCTCGATGGTGAGCTGTTTGCGCCGGGATTTGCAGACACAATACTACCAGTTGCGTTTGCTCCGTTCCTGCCCAGTGAGCGAACGATGGACAGACTCTCGATTTTCAAAGACCGCCATGCGGGACAGCGTTGCATCCTTGTGTGCAACGGACCGTCGCTTAACGGCATGGAGCTAAGCGTGCTCAGGCACGAGGTCGTGATCGGACTCAACAAGATCCATCTGGGTATGGACCGTTTTCGCTTTTATCCTCGTTACCTGGTTGCGGTGAACGATCGGGTCGTCGCGCAGTCGCGGGAAGCCCTCCAGAAGCTCAACTGCGTCAAATTCATCAGCAGGCGAAACTCGCCCACAATCAGCGAGGATGGACTCACCCACTTCATTGAAACCGCGACTCCGAAAAAGCGTTTCTGCACGGATATCAGGGAAGGCGTTCACGAGGGCTGGACTGTAACCTACGCTGCGTTGCAGATCGCCTATCACATGGGGTTTCAGGAGGTGTTCATCATTGGCATGGATCACCGCTACGTGTATCGAGGCGCGCCCAATGAGGCTCGCGTGCTCAAGGGCACCGATCCGAATCACTTCGACCCGCAGTATTTCGGTGGCGGACAGGAGTGGAACAATCCTGATCTTGACCGATCGGAAGAGTCGTATCGGATCGCGCGGCGGGAATTTGAGCAGGCCGGGCGGCGGATTTACGACGCCACGGATGGTGGCGCGTGCAACGTTTTCGAGAAAATTGATCATCGGGCCGTATTCGGTGAGGCCGCATGAGCACTGACCTGCGAATTCCGGTAACGATGCTGGGTCAGTCTGGCTGTAAGCTGCAGTTCCCGGACGTAACCATCTATCTCGATCCATATCTCTCTGATTCTGTCAGAGAGCTGGACTCGCCAGATCTCGAACGCCAGGTTCCGATAGCGATGCTGCCCGAGGAGGTCGATGACGCCGACTGGGTTTTGATAACTCATGAGCATATTGACCATTGCGATCCGCATACTCTGCCTAAGCTGGCTGCCGCCTCACCCGGCGCTCGATTCGTAGGACCCCGCCCCGTATGCGACATTCTGTCGGGGTGGGGCATTGAGGACTCGCGAATTTTCAAAGCAGAGGAAAAATGGAAACCTCTGACCGATGATCTGCAGATTGTGGCCACCCCGGCTGCGCATCCCGAAGTCGAGCGTGATGGTGATGGCAACTTGACAGTCGTTGGATATGTTCTTGAATTTGGCGGGAAGAAAATCTACCTCGCTGGTGACACGTCAGCGCGGCAGGAAATTATCGACCGACTGGTTGAACTGGGTCCGATCCATACCGCCTTTCTGCCGGTTAACGAACACAATTTTTTCCGAGGCCGGCGCGGAATCGTGGGCAATATGTCCGTCCGTGAAGCGTTCCAGTTTGCTCGAGAGATTCAGTCGCAACAGGTCGTGGCCGTGCACTGGGACATGTTTGCAATCAATTCAGTGGAGCCGGACGAAATTCGCCTTATCCATCACAGGCAGTTCTCGGATTTCAGCCTGCTGATCAGCCCTGGGATGATCAACCTCGCAGATGCTCGCATCAGCATCATCATTCGCACGCTGAACGAAGCCCGATACCTCGGTGAGCTACTAGACGGCATCGCCGCACAAATGACGGAGGGACTTGGCCACGAGGTGGTGATAGTCGACTCCGGATCGACAGACCAGACTGTAAAAATCGCCGAACAGCATGGCTGCGTGATGCGCCACATCACCCGAGAACAGTTTTCGTTCGGACGCTCACTCAACGTCGGCTGTGAAGCGGCCCAAGGCGACATGCTCGTCGTCACCAGCGGCCATTGTGTGCCCGTTGACGAGCACTGGCTGCAAAACCTCTGTGAGCCGCTGATTGAAGGACGCGCGCAATACACCTATGGCCGGCAATACAGCGGCCCGACAAGCCAGTACAGTGAGGGCAAGATCTTCGCAAAGTACTATCCGGATAGCCCGGCGCGCGTTCAAAACCGCATCTTCTGTAACAACGCCAATTCGGCAATTCTGCAGTCGGCTTGGGAAAAATACGGATTCAACGAAGAGCTGACGGGTCTGGAAGATATGGAACTGGCGCAGCGCCTTGTTGCGGACGGCGGCCGAGTGGAGTACACGCCAGACGCCGGCGTATACCATCACCACGACGAATCCTGGCAGACCGTCCGACGTCGATTCGAACGAGAAGCGATCGCGCTTCAGCGGATAATGCCGAACGTCCATGTCAGCTCTGTGGACACGGCGCGCTATTTCACCTCAAGCGTTTGGCGTGATTGGCGTAGCGCCATGAAGGAAGGTGTGTTCGCGCGCAAGGCGACGGACATTGTTCGCTACCGCTGGAACCAGTACGTTGGGTCGTACCGGGGCAACCATGAGCACCGCAAGCTCTCCAACGCCGAGAAAGAGAAATACTTCTACCCGGACTGACACCAATTCCACGAGGAATTCGATGACATTGAACCGACCAAGGATCGTGGCGCTCCTGCCGATGAAGGCCAATAGCGAGCGCGTCGCGGGCAAGAATTTTCGGGATTTCTGCGGCAAGCCCCTGTTTCGCTGGATCCTCGATACCCTGCTCGAAGTTAACGCCATCGACCAGGTTGTGATCAACACGGATGCGCGGCACATCCTCGCAGAGAACGGCCTTGTCGACTCGGAACGCGTGCTGATTCGTGACCGCCGCCAGGAAATCTGTGGCGACCTGGTGTCCATGAATCTCGTTCTGGCTGACGACGTGGACAACGTGGACGCCGATGTCTATCTGATGACGCATACAACCAATCCGCTACTTACAGCAGAGACTATTTCAAACGCCCTCGACACATTCCTCGAGGCCCGGGATAAGGGGCATTCAGACTCGCTTTTCACCGTGAACAAGGTTCAGACCCGTTTCTACCGTGCTGATCTCTCCGCGGTCAACCATGATCCGTCGAACCTTGTACGAACTCAGGATCTAGAGCCTTGGTATGAGGAAAACTCCAATCTGTATGCCTTTACCCGGGCCAGTTTTCGCGAGACGAATGCCCGTATCGGCCGGAAACCCATGATGTATGAAAACTCGCGGTTCGAATCGATCGATATCGACACGCCCGAGGACTGGGACTTTGCGGTGATCGCCGCAACTTACTGGGTGGCCCAGTCTTGAGCAGCGCCGAACGGATACTCGTAACTTGCCCGCCCATGCTCCGCATGATCGATCAATTCGCTCCTTTGTTCGAATCCCGAGGCGCCGAGATCACAACGCCCGAAGTGGTTCAGACCTTGACGGAAGAACGACTCAGTGCGCTGGTGCCGGCTCACGACGGTTGGATAATCGGTGACGATCCAGCAACGCGCGCCGTATTTGAAGCGGGAAAAGCCGGCCGATTGAAGGCAGCGGTAAAGTGGGGGATTGGCGTCGACAACGTCGATTTTGCGGCATGCAAGGATCTTGACATTCCCATCACAAATACTCCCAACATGTTTGGCACCGAGGTTGCGGACCTGGCACTCGGCTATGTGATCGCGCTTGCCCGAGAGACTTTTCAAATCGACGCAGGTGTAAGGCGGGGAGAATGGCCGAAACCAAGTGGCATTTCACTTGGAGGAAAGACCGTTGCGCTCGTAGGACTGGGTGATATTGGCAGCAATGTCGCGAAACGTCTGTCGGCTTGTGACATGAACATCATCGCGTACGACCCTTTCGCATCTGAAGCGCCTGAGTATGTCGATCGCGCGAATTGGCCTGATCGCTTTGACGAAGCCGACTTTCTAGTGATCACCTGTGCCTTGACGGACTCGAGCCATCACATGGTAAACAGCGAGACCTTGGCGACGGCAAAATCTGGGCTCCGCGTTGTAAACGTTGGCCGTGGCCCCGTGATTGATGAGCCAGCGCTTGAATCCGCGCTAGAAACTGGCATCGTCTATTCGGCAGCGCTTGATGTTTTCGAGCAGGAGCCCTTGCCGGAAAAATCCGTTCTGAGGTTACATGAAAGGTGCGTATTCGGCTCGCATAATGCTTCGAACACACAAGAAGCTGTTGAGAGAACCAGCCTTGCTGCCGCCAACGCTTTGTTCAATTTCCTCGACCGAATTGCATGATGGGAAACTCGATGACTCACAACTGGCCGCACTAGTATAAAACGTTGCGCAGGACAGAAAAGAGCCGTTTTATTGAATTTGACGGGAGGCCTCTCGGGGTAATTCTTGTTACATACCCTTGTATAGAGGAACACTAGCTTTGCTTGAAGTGATCACGAAAGAGACTTACTGGAACGCGCTCGATGACCCTGAGGTGAGCAATCATCTTGAAAGGACCAACCGTCTTATGATTTGCCTAAAGCACATCCAGGATGCGTGGATACTCTCAAAGCTTGCGGGAGTCCGTGAACAAAAGATCCTGGAGGCGGGCGGGGGGTTCGGGCGAGTCTTGCGGACACTTGACGGAAACGAGCGGTGGAACCTCGACAAGCCAAACGGATCCGGCAGAACGGTAGACACCAAAAAAATTGTCATGCCGAAGGAGTTTCACGTTATCAGCACTTATCTTGGTGAGTATAACGACGAAGTTCCTGCTGAGTATTTCGATTTTGTCTTTTCCATCAGCGTGATCGAGCATATTCCGAAAGACCATATCGACAATTTTTTTGCCGATCATTTCCGCATTCTCAAAGCAGGAGGCCTGGGTTACCACGCCATCGATTTCTACCTGGGTAATGAGGAGCTACAGAACGTGGAGACTAGGATTGATTCCTACCTGCAAGGTGTGCGACGCGCGGGCTTGGAGTTCTTGCGTAGTCCAATCTTGCCGAGGCCATTGGTGTTTCATACCGAGTTCGCGACAAACCCGGATTTAACCATGCGCTACTGGAACGAGACCGTACCAAGACTTGCGAGTAGCCGCCTGTCCTTGCAATCCGTCAGTCTTGCACTCGCGGTAAAGAAAGCCATCTAGAGGATTCTGACCTACCGTTTGCCCCATTCGTGCCGGGCCAGAAAGGGACATCATAGTGGAATGCAATATCTGCGGAAGCGTGACTTTCCGCGACATGAAAAAACGCCTGAACGTTCGCTGTGCGAAATGCGGTTCTCTCGAAAGAACTCGCCTGCTCTGGCTTTATCTTGATCATTCAGGACATTTAAGGGAACACCGAAGGGTCATGCACTTTGCGCCTGAATTTGGCTTGGGGGAGAAGATCAAATCGATCGTAGGGGATAACTACTATCACGCTTACGACATTGATCCGAGGCTGTATCCCAAGACCGCCAATGTCCAACGCTTCGATCTGACCACAGACATCGAAGCAATCGAATCAGAGTCTGTAGATCTCATCATTCACTGCCATGTCCTCGAACACATCCCGTGCACCATGGCACACACGCTGTTCCACATGCACCGTATCCTGAAGACGGATGGTTTACATGCATGCGTGATTCCCATATCTCCCGGACGCTGGGATGAGTCTTTTGATCCTGCGCTCTCAGATTCCGATAGGCAAAAACGGTTTGGCCAACATGATCACGTCCGACGGATCGGAAAGCTGGACATCCAGAGTACGCTTGGAAAGATTATCGATATCGAACCGTATCTAACCTTCGATGCGACAAGAGACTTCCCACAGGAAACTCTGAAGCGCTTCAACATCCCGGAAAGTCATTGGTATGGACTGACCTTTGGCACACCGCTATTACTTTCGAAAGCAGCCTATAGACTGAGATAACCATTGGCATGATGCATCATTCAAGATCACCCATACTGTGCACGTGTCCAAGCCGCAGTTTCTTCGCGGCCCACAACGCATTCATTTCATAAATGCTCAACGGATTGAACCTATAAAGTGCGACATAGGTAGAGAGGGCCCGCTCATAATCGCCATCTCTGAAATGCCGATTGGCCTTTAAGAAGGCTCCTGGCGGCGGTTTTTTTGATGGTTGAGAGTCACCGAGAGCCCCTTCAGGATTTCCGACGACCAGTTGCTCCTCAAAGCAGCTTACGACGAGTTTCTCATCGACCGACCCTCGGAAAGCTAGAATGTTGCCCCAGCCGTTTTTGTTATTGAGCGAACAGGGGAACCTCTTCAACGTATGCCAATTGTGCCGGATACCATAGCGCTCAATCGGGTGCCATTCGCTGACGTACAGCGCGTAGCCTTTGTCCGCGAGATACCAGGCAAGATCCTTGAATTTGTATCCCAGCGGTTCCGTTTTCGAATCCTCGAACTCGCATTCGATAACTCTGGGTTGTAAACGCTCCCAAGGAAAGCCCTTCAAGACAAAGAGATCATGACCTTCCGTATCGATTTTTAAGAAGTCTACTTTCTCGATGGTTTGATCTTCGAGAAAATCTCGAAGCGAAACGACACCAACCTGGTCAGACTCTTTGTGAGACGGATGAAAGCTGCTTAAGCTGCTAATGCCCGTGCTTTCTTCTGAGGTATAGAACGGCCTGTGGTCCACTGATTCAGCGCCAACACAACGATCGTCGATTTTCAGTAACTCTCGGTGCCTGTGATCCTTGAGCCGCTCTAGCAGCTTTGACCGGTTATTCCTATCCGGTTCGAAGGCCTGCACCGTCCAAGACCTTTTCAAGAAGGGAAGCAGCGCGGAGCCATGGTGTGCGCCTACATCGATCATTGATGTCCCTTCGCCAATGTGATCGAACACCCGAGCAACGACGCGAGTTTCATCAATGTGTGCCTTGTGTGCCCGTTCATAGCTTCCAATGAGGGGCGCGTCGCTGTAGATACGACCAAGCAACTCTTCACGCCAATACCGTGCCTCAAGAAAGGCCTGTCGCATGGGCTCGACGGTGCGAGCCCCCTGCCGGCAGGGATTCTCCATCGCCTCGAGCACGTTGTCGACGTCGGCGAACGGAAAGCAACGCAGCGCGGACATTGAGTTGAGGTTTGTGATCGAGACCGGAAATCGCCGTAGGTCGGCTTTTAGCATCTCCCAGGAGCGCACATGCATATCCGGGTGACGGTTTGGTGGGTTATAGCGGTCACCGGCTACTTGGTAATTATCGAAGAAGTAATTTGGGTTTTCCTCAGGCGTCTCGTCAATGACCAACTCTCGGCCGTCAACTGATGCTTCCCGGATCTGCTCGATATACTTCAGATCGATACCCAGGAGAAATAGCTGACGATAACCCAGGAAGATGCCCACCAGAGCCGAGAAACTCCCTGTTGTAATCTTGTCGTCGACAAAAAACTCTGACTGATCTTGCAGGTCCTCCAGGAAGTGGACATGCGGATGGTTCTTCAGCTCAGGCATGTGTTCCAGAATAGAATTTCGCAGGAAGAACCTTCGAATGCCGTTGGCACATCTTTCCTTAATGAGTCTTTGGATCGCTTCCCGGTGGCTGTCTTGGACGACAGTATCGAAACACGCATAGTAGGTGGGATAGAAGTCGATTTCGTCCCAGTAACGGTAGGCCGCGTTCATGCCAAGCGTGTGCTGTGCGCGAAGCTTGTCAAAGTCGAACCCTTTGAGTGATGGCCCATTGCCCATAATGAAAAGCGCATCGGTTCCGCGATCGAACCTCAGACCGTCAAGGAAGTGAAACGTGCCGCGATGATGGTAGATACGAACCTCGGCATCGACACCTTCCAAGGCGGAAATGGATGCCTGCTGGTCTGTGAGATGGGCCGACTCCTTCCAATTTCGGACTGCCGCGGCTGAAGAAGCCTCGTTGCCACGACGATACAGGCTGGACGAGAAACTAGGTGCACCATAACGTGTGGTGAGAATGGACAGGATCGATTGCGTCCGATGGCCGCTATGAGCGAAAACACCAAACACGCGCTGGACAGGATACTGGCTGGCTTGCCTGTTACCGGCAACGAGTTCCTTTCGGAGCTGTTCGTCTTCCGCGGACAACCTTGTTCGATTCGACTTTTCCACAACTTTGGGCCAATACACCGCTGACCTTTTCTTCCCGAGCGCCCAGGCTTCGTCGATTATATTTCGGAATTTTCCGCCTTTTCGGTAGCCAACCAGAGCGGAGCAATAATGAGGGGCGACCAGTTCCGCGCTGCTGGGATTGATCGCTTCAAGTGCGTCGGGATGGATAAACGGCGCGTTTACAATTGGCCAATGTCGGCTGTCATCATGGTTTGTGATGAAAAAGTCGTGCTCACTGATGAGGTCAAAAATCTCAGCAACGCTCGTGAGCGCGCTCAGGCCAGCATCCATCCAGAGAATCAGTGCCTCTTTGCTGACGAGGTCTGCGGCTGCTCGCATCGCATACGACTTGTAAGCCCTCGATTTTGGTTCGAGAAACTCGGGAAACGTTTCTTTCGTGATTTCGGCGGGGTATTCGGCCAGTTCGACTTTGTCCAGTTCAAGCAATTGCAGCTTCTCCGTCTCGCCTAGACCAAGCGGATAGACAATGATCCTGTCGATTTCGTCGAAACTGGTCCGATGAAGGCTTGCAATCAGGTTGATGCCCTGGTTGAAGTACGCCGCGTCGAACGAGGTGACCACAACTCGTTCAAGCACTGAGCCATGCCCGGACGATGGATGGCCGCCCACTAGTACTGCTGAAGCACCCCCTACCATCTCACCTGCTTTCTGATTGAGTGTTCGAACAAGCCGTTGAGCCATGCGAGAACGAAGATTGGAGAGTGAGGCTGGCATCTCGATGTCGCTTGTGACCTTCGCGTCCTTCCGCGTCAGAAAAAATTCGACGAATCGCTCAACCCACACCTTTGGAACGTGGCCAAACTTGCATTTAATCAGTGTCATACACTCGTCGAGCTGCTCCAACCTCTGCTTCGTGCTCTTGGCATCCATGTGAACCGTGGCCACCGACAGAAGTTGGTCGATTCGCCCAAAGCGGAAGCCGTTCTGCGCGAATCGAATCCAGAGTTCATAGTCGAGTTGTAAAGGCCAACAGTCGTCCAAGCCGCCTGCACACTCATAGACGCGTCGCCTGAAGAATAGGGATGGCTGAAGCAGGCCGATGGAAGTCTCGAGAGTTTTGAGAAAATTTGTGCCTGCTGGATGGACAAACGCTTCTTTGATCGTATTGCCGGCGTGATCAACCCGGAGCCCGCGCCCGTAGGCGATGTCAACATCCTCGTTCTCGAGGAAGAACTGATGAACCGTACGCAGCACGGAGTCATCGTAGTAGGCGTCATCCGTATTAAGCCAGGTCAAAATTTCGCCGTTCGATCTGGCAAGCCCCTTATTGATCGCATCGACTTGCCCCTCGTCCTCCTCAAAAACGACCGATGCTCTCGGGTTGCTGTCACGATAACCTTCCAGAATTTCCCTGGAACCATCATTCGACCCTGGATCGAAAACTAGGTGCTCGTAGTCCGAAAAGTCTTGGTGCGCGACCGATTCGAGGGTTTTCTTCAGGTAGGCAGCCTGGTTGTAGGACGGTGACACGATCGAGATTTTCAATTCTTTCTCCCTCGGGACGGATTTGACCGATAGGTACTGCCTGTCGACCGGGCGGAGCCTACCCTACTCTGGACGCTGCTGCCCAATTTGAAACGTTTCAGCCGCTCTGCGCCATAAAAGAACTCGGTCTCCACTAGAAGGGCGACCCGTTGGAGTATCGGTTACGATATCCAATTATTTCCGATTAAGCAGCCGATGAAAACCGCATTAATTACCGGCGTCACCGGTCAAGACGGCTCTTACCTCGCCGAATTCCTGCTCGAGAAAGGCTACAAGGTCCACGGCATTAAGCGCCGGGCGTCGTCCTTTAACACCCAGCGCGTCGACCATATTTACCAGGACCCTCACGAGCCAGATCCTCGCTTTGTGCTGCACTACGGGGACCTGACCGATAGCTCCAACCTGACGCGAATTTTGCAGGAGATCCGGCCGGACGAGGTTTATAACCTGGGCGCCCAGAGCCACGTGGCCGTGAGCTTCGAGGAACCGGAGTACACCGCGGACGTTGACGCGCTGGGCGCCTTGCGCCTGCTTGAGGCGATCCGCCTGCTGGGCATGGAGAAGACGACGCGCTACTACCAGGCGTCCACCTCCGAGCTCTACGGCCTGGTCCAGGAGGTGCCGCAGAAGGAGACCACGCCATTTCATCCCCGCAGCCCCTATGCTGTCGCCAAGCTGTACGCCTATTGGATCACGGTGAACTATCGCGAGGCCTACGGGATGTACGCGTGCAACGGCATTCTGTTCAACCACGAGTCTCCCCGTCGCGGCGAAACCTTCGTCACGCGGAAGATCACCCGGGGGCTCGCCAACATCGCCCAGGGGCTGCAGGACACCCTCTACATGGGCAACCTCGACGCGCTGCGCGACTGGGGCCACACCAAGGACTACGTTCGCATGCAGTGGATGATGCTGCAGCAGGAGACGGCCGAGGACTTCGTGATCGCTACCGGCGTCCAGATCTCGGTGCGACAGTTTATTGAGCTCGCCGCGCAGGAACTGGGCGTCAGACTTCGGTTCGAAGGTGAGGGTCTGGAAGAGGTGGGCTACGTTGATTCGGTCGAAGGGGATTCGGCGCCGGCGCTGAAGCCCGGCGATGCGATCGTCCGTGTCGATCCGCGCTATTTCCGGCCCGCAGAGGTGGAGACCCTCCTCGGTGACCCGTCCAAAGCCCGCGAGCTGCTGGGCTGGGAGCCTGAGATCACCGTCGAGGAAATGTGCGCCGAAATGGTCGCCCACGATCTCGTGGACGCAAAGCGCCACGCCCTTCTGCGCGACCACGGGCTGGAGCTCCCCGTCAGGGTGGAGGCGTGAGCGCCACCTCTCCGGAAACGACTCGCGACCGATCCGGAACCATTTATGTCGCCGGCCACCGCGGCATGGTTGGTTCCGCGATCGTGCGACAGCTTCAGTCGCTCGGATACAACAATATCCTCAAGGCGAGCAGTGACGAGCTGGATCTTCGCGATACAGCTGCGGTGAACCGTTTTTTTGCTGCCAGCGATGTCGACCAGGTCTACCTCGCGGCGGCTAAGGTCGGCGGTATCCACGCCAACAACGAATACCCGGCGGACTTCATCTACGAAAATCTGATGATCGAGGCCAATGTCGTCAACGCCGCGCACGAGGCCGGAGTGCATAAGCTCCTGCTGCTGGGTTCATCCTGCATCTATCCCAAGCACGCCGAGCAGCCGATGGCCGAGGACGCGCTGCTCACGGGCACGCTCGAGCCCACTAATGAGCCTTACGCCATCGCCAAGATCGCGGGCATCAAGCTCTGCGAGAGCTACAACCGTCAACACGGACGGGACTACCGGAGCGTCATGCCGACCAACCTCTACGGCTTGGGAGACAACTTCCACCCGGAAAACAGCCACGTCATTCCAGGGCTGATGCGCCGTATTCACGAAGCGAAAGAGGATGGGGCCGACGAGATTGTGATCTGGGGCAGCGGGAAGCCCATGCGCGAGTTCCTGCATGTGGACGATATGGCCGAGGCCAGCGTCTTTGTGATGGAGCTGGACGACGCCACGTATCAGCAGCATACACAGCCGATGCTGTCTCACATCAACGTTGGCACGGGGGTGGACTGCACGATCCGTGAGCTGGCGGAGACGCTGTGTCGGGTAATCGGCTTCGAGGGTCGGCTCACCTTTGATACCAGCAAACCGGACGGCACACCGCGTAAGCTTCTGGACGTTTCGCGCCTCGCCGCACTGGGGTGGCGAGCTAACATTGAGCTGGAGCGCGGACTTCGTGACACCTATGAATGGTTCAAACAGCAGGGACACGCGATTCGCAGCTGATTGCTCGGTGGGACACTTTCGTTGGTGGCGTGCGGCAAGCCCCGAGAAACCTCCGTCCGGTTTGCCGGCGGCGAGCACGAAGCATCCTGTCAACTGTCCAACATTTTTGTCGAATCCGTAGGCAAATGCTCGTCAGTCACATAAACATCAAGGTCTCTGCGATAATATCCGCGTTTTTATCGGCCACAGATCCATGCTGAACAGACGAAATTTCCTCATTGGCACCGGCGGCCTTGCGGCGGCCATGACCGCCGGCACCGGCAGCGCCGCTGACAATCTGCGCAGCGGTAGCGATATGGCGACCGGGCTGGACCTGCTCAAGGTGCCCGAAGGGTTTCGGTACCACACGCTGGGCTGGCGCAACGACCTGATGGCGGATGGACGCCCCACCCCCGGCAGGCACGACGGTATGGCGGTGATTTCAGCCGGCGACGATGCCCTGGTTCTGGTGAGAAACCACGAGATGGTAGGCGACTCTGGCGCCATCGGCCCGGCGGAACACTCTTATGACCCGGCGGCGACGGGCGGCACCACCACGCTGCGCGTCAAACCGACAGACGCCACGCTGTTGGACGACCGTGTCAGCCTGTCCGGCACGCTGACCAACTGCTGTGGCGGCCCTACTCCCTGGGGTACGTGGCTTAGCTGCGAGGAAGACTGCGTCGATCCAGGGCTCATCGTGCAGGGAAACACCGTCAAGCTGCAGCAAAAGCATGGCTTTGTATTTGAGGTGCCCGCCGAAGGCTTCTCGGACGCCAAGCCGATCAAGGACATGGGGCAGTTCTGCCACGAAGCGGTGGCGGTCGATCCGCAGAGCGGCGCCTGCTACCTCACCGAAGACCGCTACATCGCAGCGGGCTTTTACCGGTTTCTCCCCAACCGGCCCGAAGACCTGCACGCCGGAGGCCGGCTGCAAATGATGCGCGTGGCGGGCCGGGAGCAGATGATTCGTGGCGTCCCCAATCGGGAGTACGACGTCGTCTGGGTGGACATTGAGGACCCGCAGCGCGGCCACGTCAATCCTTTCCACCAGGATCGCTCCGGCGTTATCAGCCAGGGGCTGCTTTCGGGCGGGACGGCGTTCAGTCGCCTGGAGGGCTGCTGGTTCGACGGCGGGAAGATCTACTTTTCTTCGACCAATGGCGGCGACTCGGGGCTCGGCCAGATTTTTGAGCACGACATCGAAAACCAAACGGTGCGAATGCTCTACGAGACGGCCGACAAGAGCATCCTGGAACACCCCGATAACCTGACCGTTTCGCCCAACGGTGCAGTTGTGATCTGCGAGGACGGGGGCCGCATGGGGCAAATGCTGCTAGGCCTGACGCGATCCGGTAAGCTCAAGCCAATCGCCCGCAACCAGGTGAATCTGAAGAGTGAGCGAAACGGCTTTGAGGGCAACTATATGGATTCGGAGTGGTGCGGGGCCTGTTTTTCACCCGACGGCAAATGGCTGTTTGCCAATATCCAGAAGCCCGGCATCACCGTCGCGATCACCGGGCCCTGGTCTGACTATCTCTCATGATTGAGCTGGTCCCGGTCACAGCCCTCTACGCCGGTGCGCTGGCAATTTTGGTGATTTACCTCTCGTTTCGGGTGGCCATGATGCGCCGCGCTGGTGGTATCGGCATTGGCGACGGCGGTAACTCGAGCTTGAGCAAGGCGATCCGGGTTCAGGGTAACGCGGTTGAGTACGTGCCGCTGGCGCTCGTACTGCTACTGCTGCTGGAGCTTAACGGCGCGCAGGCCGCGATGCTCCATGCACTTGGCGGAACGTTGGTGCTCGCTCGCGTCCTGCACGCGTGGGGTCTTAGCAGCTCCGCCGGCGTCAGTATTGGCCGGCTGTATGGCACCATGCTGACATGGATTGTCATTCTGAGTGCCGGCGTTCTGAATATCCTGCTTTAGACCTCTCTGTAACGGCCTGTCCGACCCGTCGACCTAGACGTCAACGATAATTCGATTCCCACCGGCGTTGCGCGCCTTGTACATGGCGTTGCTCGCGTTCCCGATGGCAACGTCCGGCGCCTGATCGGGTGCCACAGTCGCAATGCCGATGCTCAGCCTAACCGGGCGAGATGGGTTGTCCCTGAGTGAGGTCGCAACCCGGCCCAGCGCGGTAAGGGCCGCGTCGGCCTTCACGCCCCAGAGTCCAACCAGAAAGTCGTGATTGCCGTGGCTGGCAACCCAATCGGAACGACGGATAACCTTAACAATCGTCTCCGACACGCTGCTGCTCAGCTCGTCAAGAGACTCCTGCGGATAGTGCGATGCCAGCTCTTCGATATTGTCGATAGCCACCATCGCCAGGCACAGTGGCCGGCCATCGCGCGCCGCGCGCAGAATGTCCTGGCCTAGCCTCCGCACCGCAGAGCGTTGATTGATCAAACCGGTGATGGGGTCGGTGGTCCGGTCCGACTGGCGCTGCCGCCGGGCGTCTTCCAGCAGAACGGCACTGCGCTGCGTATGAGCCATGATGACGCCCACCTCGTCGCGCCCGTCGGTGGGCAGCTGCGGCAGCGTCTTCTTGCTGGCGTAACGCTCCAGCGCGTCGCGGGTATTCACGAGGGGCCGAACGACTGACTTGAACATTCCCAGCCAGGCGAGCACAGAAAGAATCGCCCCCAGCAAGACAACCCCGGCTTCAAGACCCGCCGAGCCCAAGTCAAACAATGCGACGGTAAGGCCACTGAGAAGCAGCGGCGTCGCCCCAATAATCGCAATCAGAAAGAGTTTTGCGCTGAAGCTCGCCGCGAGCGGCCCCCGATTCAGCGCACCGTAGAGTCCAGTCCCCAAACCGGTCCCTCAGCCTGCAAAACGCCATTGTAAGCCATCGGCATCGGGCCCGCGCCGGCTTCAGGAAATCGACTCAGTTTTCGGAGATGTCCTGGTAGAGCATGATGGCATTGTCGTCTGGGTCGAACAGCCCGAGGATCTTGACCATGCCGTCGATTACCTGCACTTCCCCGTCGAGCTTCACGCCTTTTTCCAGGAGGGCTGCTTGAGCCTTCTCGATATCGGAGACGCCCCAGGTCGGCGTCGTTTCGCCTCGCTTCACCACCTCAACCTGACTCAAGCCTACGTTCACGCGCGCTACCGGCGACGCCAGCTCGCACCACCCGAGCTCATCCATCTGGTAAATCAGCTGCAGCCCGAGCACGTCCTGGTACCAGGCGACCGAGCGGTTCAGATCGGAAACCGGGATGGACAGCGTCAGCCCGCCGTCGAACCCTAGTACGTCATCCATCACTTTTCCTTTTGCCTCATTGAGTACTGTTTTTATACTTGATATATTTCTAGATCACAAGGGGTTTGATGGCTTGCAGCTCTCACTGTTGATCAACCTGACACACCGCCGCTGGAACCTGCCGCTGCTGGCGCAGTTCCACGAGCGACCTGCCGTGAAGTTTGTCACGCTGGCCAACGCGCTTGGCTGCAGCCGCAGCGCGCTCAGCGTTAGCCTCCAATCGCTTCGCGATCTGGGTTTGGTTCAACGGAACGAAGGACACGGCCACCCCATGCGACCCGAGTACCTGCTGGCTCCGAGCGCTATGGACCTGGCGAAAACCTGCGCTGAAGTCCATCACACCCTGCACGCCTGGGAGCACCGTGAGCTTGGCTACCGCAAGTGGACCCTGCCGCTGGTCTTGGCGACCGGCTCGGAGGAGCGGCGATTTGCTGACCTCCGGCAGCGACTGTCACCCATTACGGCACGCGCGCTCGCTTTGAGCCTCAAGGATCTGGAGCGAGAGCATTGGCTGTCGCGGACGGTGCAGAACGATTACCCGCCTGAACCGCGCTACGCGCTGGGCCGCCCCGGCAGGACCCTCTATCGACTGGTGCGTGGCGGCAAGACCGCCGACCGGCGCAACAGTTAACCGAAGCGGGCGTAATCCACGGGTTTGTGCTGATCGAGCACCTGGGTGACATCCGGCATCGGATATTTCAATCCGGTTGCGCAGTTGAAGAGCACGACGTTGTCCTGCGACGAGACCTGCCCGGAGGTCAGCGCCTTTTCATACGCGGCATAAGTCGCCGCGCCCTCGGGGCACAGCAGTAGCCCTTCGCGAGCAGCCACCTGATCGCGACAGCGCATGATGTGGTCGTCATCTACCGCCATGGCAAACCCGCCACTTTCGTTGACAGCGCGGATGATCAGAAAGTCTCCGACCGCCACCGGCACCCGGATTCCGGCAGCGACCGTCTCAGCTCCCTCCCACACCGGCGCATGCTCCTCTCCGGCCTCCCACGCTTTGACGATGGGCGCACAGCCCGTGGACTGAACGGCCACCATGCGAGGCAGTTTGCCGCTAAGCCAGCCCATCGCCTTGAGCTCGGCAAAGGCTTTCCACATGCCGATCAGGCCGGTGCCGCCACCGGTGGGATAAAAGATCACGTCGGGCAGCGTCCAGTCGAGTTGCTCCGCCAGCTCCAGTCCCATCGTCTTTTTGCCCTCAATTCGGTAGGGCTCCTTGAGCGTTGAGATATCAAACCAGCCCACCGGCACTTTGCCCTCCCCGACGATACGCCCGCAGTCGTTGATCAGCCCGTTAACCAGCCAGGTATCGGCACCCTGCAGCGCTATCTCCTGCACGTTGATCGCCGGCGTATCGTCCGGGCAGAACACCGTGCTCTGCATGCCGGCACGGCTGGCGTAGGCAGCGAGCGCAGCGCCAGCGTTCCCGTTGGTCGGAATTGCCACCCGGATGACGCCGAGTTCCCGGGCCATGGCGATGGCCACGGCAAGCCCGCGCGCCTTAAATGATCCGGTGGGAAGTCGCCCTTCGTCTTTGACCCACAACTTGCCTTCACCTGTCGGTAGCCCAAGCCGTTCCCCGGCGAGCTCGATCATTGGTGTCATCACCTCACCGAGGGTTACAA
Organism: Pseudomonadota bacterium; assembly: GCA_039033415.1. NCBI lineage: Bacteria > Pseudomonadati > Pseudomonadota > Pseudomonadota bacterium. The sequence goes on from JBCCCR010000041.1 coordinate 40,165, forward strand.
CGTTGGCACTGTCCTGCAGCGGCAGCAGATCGCGGTAGCGCCAGAAACCATTGCGGTCGGGCTGCCGAGTCAGGGTGTCCCGGTCCAGCGCAGCCCCCATGGCCTCGAGGTCGTAACGCACCAGCAGCGGTCGTCCTACCTCCGACAGCCCGTGAAGCTCGCCAGCCGGATAGTGTTGGCCAGTCATCGAGCACTCCAGGTGGGTCACAAAACAGCGATCTTGGGTCATGGAAAACCGGTTCCTTCTGTGAACAGCGTTCAGTCCTACGCTTCGCGTCATCGTCACGCGGCGGGTGATCTGATGCTAAGCTCTTGATAGTTATAGCCATCGGACGACAGCATGACGGCAGGCATCATCATAGCAGTGCTGGTCTTTGGTGCAGCCGCCACCGGCGGCCTGTTCAAACCCGGCACTTGGTACAACGCCCTCAACCGCCCCTCTTGGACGCCCCCGGACTGGGTTTTCCCGGTCGTGTGGACGCCGCTCTACGCCATGATCGGCTACGCCGGCTGGCTCGTCTGGCAAGAGCGCGAGTGGCTGGCAATCGGCATCTGGGGCGCCCAGCTGCTTTGTAACGGCCTCTGGTCTTACCTCTTTTTCGGTCGCAAACAGATGAGAGTTGCCTTTGTGGATCTGGCCGCCATGTGGACCATGATCTGGGCATTTGTGGCGGTCACGCTGCCCGAACAGCCTCTGGCTGCCCTGTTGTTTGTCCCCTACGGCATTTGGGTGTCAATCGCGGGGGTGCTCAATCGGGAGATGATTCGGCTGAACCCCCGTGAGCCCGAGCTCGCTCTGCAGCGCTAGCCCGTTGAGCTACCAGGGCGTCGGCGGGCAGGTCGCCAAGCTTTGAAATCGCCTCGACAGACTCGACAAAAGAAGGACGGTTAACCCGTAGACCGGATGGCAACACCCGAGGATCGCCTATGTTGTCGCCGACTCACCCTCCGCTGCGATCGATTCCATGGCGGTGGCAAAAGTCGCCGCAAATGCGGGTCCGTCCATGAGGGGTGAGCCCGCCATGCGATCTCGCATCCCCTCTCGAAGGCTCGCCAAGCGTTCTGGGTCTTCCGCCAGCGTGGCCGCGATCTGTACATAGGCAGCCGGGCTGTCGGCGACCAGCTCCTTGAGATCCATGGCCTCAAGGAAACTCGCACAGACCCGCGATCGATGGTTTCCACCCGCTAGCGCGATGACCGGCACGCCGCACCACAGCGCCTCACAGCTCGTGGTAACGCCGTTGTAGGGGAACGGATCGAGCGCGATGTCCACATCCTGGTAGCGGGCCAAATGGTCCGCCGTTTCGTTGTCGCGTGCTTGCAAGACAAGGCGTTCACCAGCGATTCCCAACCCGGCCAGCACCTCGCGGATCCTGGCCTGGACCACCGGATCCGCCAACACCCGAGTTTTGAGCAGCAGCCGGGAGTCCGGCACCGACTGGAGGATCCTGCCCCAGGTGTTGAGCACTTGGGGCGTTATCTTGGCCAGGTTATTGAAACTCCCGAACGTTACGTAACTCTGGCGTTGGCTCGGCGGCGGCTGAACCGGCGGCGCCGCGGCGGGCGGCGCGTAGCAGGAAAACGGCCCCTCCAGACGCAACAGTTTTTCGGTATGAGCCTGGTCGGCCTCACCGGGCGGATCGATAAAGCTATCGGTCAGCCGGTAGTCGATCGCGCTCAAGCCCGTAGTATTCGGGTAGCCCAGCCAGGTGACCTGACGTGACGCCGGCCGGCGGGCAAATACCGGCAGTCGGTTTCCGCCGGAATGGCCGGACAGGTCGATTAAGACACTGATTTCGTCCGCCTGAATCCGGTCAGCCACTTCCTCATCGGTCAGATCAAGAATCTCACGCCAACCTTCGGAGCACGCTTGGAGCCGTTCGCTGACCGTGTCGCTTTGGTAGTGGTTGAAGTATGCGAAGAGCTGAATACGTTTCGCGTCGAGATGTGGCAGCCAGGATTCCAGAAAACACGCAACCGAGTGGCGGCGCAGGTCGGCGGAGACTAACCCCACCCGCAGCGGTGTCCTCGGCTTCTTTCCCGTCGCTCGTTCTTGTCGCTTCATCCCTCGCTCGAGCTGGCTGCCATACGCGCGATGTGCCTCTAGGATCGTGCTGTCCTCGACGTTCTCCAGGTAGTTGAGGGTCAGCAGCTGGTTCGATCGGATATCCAGATCCGCAGTGTCGAGTTGCAGCGCCTGCTGGAAGTGGGCCAGCGCACTCTCACAATCGCCCAGATCGATTTCCGCACCCGCAAGGTTGGCCAGCAGATGAGGATTCGCAGGCTGGTTTTGCAGTGCTTCTCGAAACTGAGCGGCCGCTTCGCTCGGGAGACCC
>JBCCCR010000042.1 GCA_039033415.1 Pseudomonadota bacterium
TGATACCCCGCGCTCGCTCTTCCGGCGCGTTGTCAATCTGATCGTAAGCCTTCACCTCGCCGCCGCGTGCCTCAGCACACACCTTCGTCAGCGCCGCCGTCAGCGTCGTCTTGCCGTGGTCCACGTGACCAATCGTCCCGACGTTAACGTGTGGCTTTGTACGCTCAAATTTTTCCTTCGCCATCGCTCCAAAACTCCCCAAACTCGTGAGTGTTCAGTCTTCAAGTCGCCCCGGCGCGCCGGGGATCTAATATGGTGCCCACAACAGGAATTGAACCTGTGACCTCTCCCTTACCAAGGGAGTGCTCTACCGCCTGAGCTATGTGGGCGGTAACAATTTCCGTTTCAGCCGCTTCCGGCTGCGCTTGCTGTCTGCTGGAGCGGGTGATGGGAATCGAACCCACATCATCAGCTTGGAAGGCTGAGGTTCTACCGTTGAACTACACCCGCCTTCAGACAGCAGAAAACAGAGCAAAGCGGACTGCGCTCGCCTTCCGCTTTGTTCTGTTTTCGGTTTTCCTTTTTTTGGCTCTTTTGTCGAACCGTTTTTTTCTGCGTCGCCTTTGGGTCTGTTTGCCGGACAGACCTCTGTGTTTTGTTCGGGCTGCCTTAGGCCAGTCCAGGCATTCCCGGGCTCCTTTAAGGCCCTTCCAATATCCGAAGGGCAGGATTGCTGCGCGCCGTTGGCGCTTGCCCTTCGGGTCCGCTTACGCGGACCAAAACGGTCTTCGCCGTTTTGTCGAACCTACGGTTCGAATGCTGCTTTTGCCCTCTCTGACGGAGCCAGCTGGCCTAAGCCTCTGTTTTCTAACACCATTCAAATGGTGGAGGGAGCAGGATTCGAACCTGCGAAGGTATAAACCAGCAGATTTACAGTCTGCCCCCGTTGGCCGCTTGGGTATCCCTCCGGCAAAACAGCCCGCTATTGTGATGAGACGGGTTTTTCCTGTCAAGGGACCCGGCGCATCTTTGTGCAGCGAGGCGGTTATACGTTAAATCGGAAGTGAATCACGTCAGCCTCGTGAACCACATAGTCTTTGCCCTCGATGCGCAGCCGCCCAGCGTCCTTTGCGCCCGCTTCACCCTGATGGGTCACGTAGTCCTCAAAGCTCACGACCTCTGCCTTGATGAAACCACGCTCAAAATCGGTGTGGATTCGGCCCGCCGCCTCGGGCGCCATGGCCCCGCGACGCACAGTCCAGGCCCGAACCTCTTTGGGGCCAGCCGTAAAGAACGTCTGCAGTCCAAGCAGGCTGTAGCCCGCGTTGATCATGCGCTCAAGCCCCGACTGCTCCAGCCCGAGGTCGTCCAGGAACTCGCGCCGCTCCGCGGCTTCGAGCTGTGCGATCTCTGACTCAATCGCCGCACAGACCACCACCAGGGGCGCACCTTCGGCCTCGGCCAGCACTTTGAGCTGATCCAGGTGCGGTCCGCCGGTGAGCTCAGACTCGTCGACGTTGGCCACGTACATCAGCGGTTTTGCGGTAAGCAGATGGACGCCCTGTAAACGCCGCAGGTCGTTTTCATCGATCTCAACCTGGCGAATACCCTGCCCTTCACTCAGGCCCGCGTGCGCAACCTGGAGCGCCATAAGGTCCGCTTTGGCCTCTTTGTCGCCGCTGCCAGCGGCGCGCTGGACCCGAGCGATGGCCTTTTCGCAGGTTTCCAGATCGGCCAGCGCCAGCTCGGTATGAATCGTCTCCACGTCGTCCGCCGGGCTCAGCCGGCCCGCGACGTGGGTAATGTCGTCATCGTTGAAGCAACGCACGACGTGGGCAATCGCGTCCGTTTCACGGATGTGGGCCAGAAACTGGTTGCCCAGCCCCTCGCCGGTGGCTGCACCGGCGACCAGGCCCGCGATGTCCACAAACTGCATGCTCGCCGGGATAACTTTTTCCGGGGTGACAATCTCCGCCAGCTGCGCCAGCCTAGGATCGGGCACCGGGACCATACCCACGTTGGGGTCGATAGTGCAGAACGGATAGTTCGCCGCCGCAATGCCGGCGTTGGTCAGCGCGTTAAAAAGGGTGGATTTCCCCACGTTTGGGAGACCCACAATCCCGCATTTAAATCCCACGATCGTCTCCTTCGGCCGTATGCAGCGCCTTGGTGGCGGCATCCCATTGGCCTGACACGTAGTCCGGCAACAGGCTGCCGGCCTTGTCGATGGCGCCGTCGATCAGCGTCTGGTCCTGTGCCGGCGGCCGCGACAGCACGTAGCCGGTGACGGCGCTCTTGCGGCCTGGGTGGCCGATCCCGATGCGCAGGCGCGGAAAGCCGTTGCTGCCCAGGCTTGAAATGATGCTCCGCAGGCCGTTGTGGCCGCCATGACCACCCCCGCGCTTAAACCGCACGACCCCGGGTTCGAGGTCCAGCTCGTCGTAGACCACCAGACACGCGCTGGGTTCAAGCTTGTAATAGCTGAGCAGCGCCTGCGCGGCGCGCCCGCTTTCATTAACGAAGGTATCAGGCTTGAGCAGACGAACCTTGCGGTCAGCTAAGCGAATTTCGGCCGCGTCTCCGTGCAGCCTGCGCTCATAGCGGAACGTTTCGGCTTGTTGCCTGGCGATTTCATCTAAAAACCAGAACCCGGCGTTATGCCGGGTCCGGGTGTAGCGATCGCCGGGGTTGCCCAGGCCCACCAGCGCGTCAAGCTGGGTGGTCATGGGCGCGCTCAGTCTTCTGCGGGAGCCTCGCCGCCATCATCGGAAGGCGCCTCGGCATCGCCGGCCTCGCCTTCGTCGTCAGCCGCGGCCGACTCGACAGCGACGTGGGCCGCGTTGACCACCACAGCGTCTTCGCCGTGGGACAGCGCCACAATCTCGACCCCTTCCGGCGGGGTGATATCCGAAAGATTTAGGCTGTCGCCAACGTCCAGCTCTGCCAGGTCAAGATCCAGGCTCTCCGGCAGATCCTTGGGCAGACAGCTGACCTCAACTTCCGTCAGCTGGTGAGAAATCACCACGCCCGACTTCTTACCGGCCGGCGAAGACTCCTCGTTGAGGAAGTGCAGCGGCAGTAGAATGTTCAGCTTTTCGGTTTCTGAGATGCGCAGAAAATCGATGTGCATCACGTCGGCCCGCGCCGGATGGCGTTGCAGGTCCCGCACGATTACCTTCTGCGTGCGTCCGTCACCCACCGTGATTTCCAGGATCGAGGTATAGAAGCTGTCATCCTGCACCGCGTGAGACAGCATCTGGTGCGATAGCTGCAGCGATACGGGATCACGGTCACCGCCATATAGAATGCCTGGGACCAGGCCCTGGTGGCGCAGACGGCGGCTCGCACCCTTCCCGCGCACTTCCCGCAGCTCGGCGGGGATTTTAATCGTTTGACTCATTTTTCATTCACTCCAGTTGCAATTTTGCCCACCAACCGCGACCAGGTGGCAGGCACTGATGGTCAGTCCAAGTACATGGAGCTGACCGATTCTCCAATGGCGATGCGGCGAATGGTTTCTGCCAGCATTTGCGCCACGCTAAGCTGCCGGATACGGCTGATCGACTTTGCGCGATCGGACAGCGGGATGGTGTCAGTGACCACCAGCTCGTCCAGCTCAGAAGCTTCAATATTGTCCAACGCAGCCCCTGAGAGCACCGGATGCACACAGTAGGCCACGACCCGTCGAGCGCCCTGTTCCTTGAGCGCCCGGCCCGCGCTGCACAGCGTGCCCGCGGTGTCGACGATATCGTCGACGATCACACAAACCTTGTCGGTCACGTCACCGATGATATTCATCACGGTGGCTTCGTTGGCCCGCGGCCGCCGCTTGTCGATGATGGCGAGATCCGCATCATCCAGCCGCTTGGCGAGCGCCCTGGCCCTCACGACGCCACCCACATCGGGTGAAACCACAATGAGGTCTTCCATCGCCACCTGGCGCCATACGTCCGCCAGCAGTACCGGCGAGGCGTAGACGTTGTCCAGCGGCAGGTCAAAAAACCCTTGGATCTGATCAGCATGCAGATCCACCGTGACCGCCCGGTCGGTTCCGACCGTGTCGATCATCTTCGCCGCGACTTTCGCGGTGATCGGCACCCGCGCCGAGCGCTGCCGCCGATCCTGTCGCGCATACCCGAAATAGGGAATCACCGCGGTTACCCGCTTCGCCGACGCGCGCCGCATGGCGTCGATGATGACCAGCAGCTCCATGAAATTGTCTGCGGTCGGCTTACACGTCGGCTGGACCACAAAAACTTCGTGACCCCGGACGTTTTCCATGATCTCGATCGCCACCTCGCCATCGCTGAACGTACCCACGTTGATCTTGCCCAGCGGCAGGTTCAGGTGGGTGGCGATATCCCGAGCCAGGACGGGATTGGCGCGACCCGTGAAGATCTGCACCCCAGAATCGCCGAGATCGCTCACGTCCTCAGCGTCCCACGGCTGTCAACGTCCAAATGCGTGTCCCCGTATACAAAACACCCGCGCCGCTCGAAAATCGAGCGGCGCGGGTATTTATATGGCTGGGATGGCAGGACTCGAACCTGCGCATGCCGGGATCAAAACCCGGTGCCTTACCAACTTGGCGACATCCCAAAAACTCCAGGCCCCGCGCACCTACAACGCCTTACGGCGCTTCAGGCCTTTTCGCAGGACCGACCCGTGCCGCGCATTCTAACGATGCGCGCGGGGTGGTGCCAGCGCGGGCGCGACATTTTAGCTTCTGCGATTACCGTGTCAACGCCGTGAAGCGGCGCTGTGGACCCGCTGGGGTGTTGGGATCAGGGCGCGCCCGCCGCCGTTTCCGGAAGTCGCCAGCCTTTCACCAACAGCCGGACGCGATCCTTGCCGCGGACCGCGGTGATTTTTCGGGGTAGCGTGCCGGGCCCGGCGCTCAGGCGGCCTTCAAACTTCACCTGCCAGCCGTGCTGACGCAGCGCGGTCAGGTAGCCCGTCTCGTGTCGTTGCTCGGTAGCCGGGAAACCGGGCTGTGCACTGCCGACGACCCACCAGGTAAGCGCTTCCACCGGGATCTGCCAGCCGGTCAGGTCTGCGACGAGCCCGCTGACCTCCGGGGCTCGATACACCTGACCGTCGCTGAGGACCAGCTCCGCGCTGACCGGTGTCACCGTCAAGCGCCAGGCGCCGCGGCCAAACGCGCCGACAAACGCCAGCTGCGACCGGTCGGACTGATGATTCCAGCTCAGCGTGCCGCTGCCGCCGTCTCGACCGTTGGCCAGCGCCAGACGGCCCTCCAGCTCCCACTGACCCGGCAGCTCGACAGGAACGGGCGCCGGCGCGGGCTGGCGCGTGGCGCACGCTGAACATAGCAACAGCAGCAGTGCGCTTGACCACCCCGAAAGGGTGCGGCTCACTGCCCCGACAGCCGGCCCCGGGTATCGAGAATAATCTGGCTTTCCGGCACCTCGTCCAGCCCCTTCTGCCAAATGTCCTGGGCCTCCTGCTCGCGACCCATGGCCCACAGCACCTCACCGAGGTGCGCCACAATCTCCGAGTCAAACTCAAGTTCCAGAGCGCGCGTCAGGTATTTGAGAGCATCGTCCAGGTTGCCTAGCTTGTAGTGGACCCAGCCCATCGAATCGGCGATGGCCGCCTGATTCGGCATCTGCTGATAGGCCTCACTGATCAGCGCCAAGGCCTCTTCGTAGCGGTCCGTGCGGTCGGCCAGCGTATAGCCGAGTGCGTTGAGCGCGTTGGCGTCGCCAGGCCTCGCTTCAAGAACTCGCCGCAAGTCGGCTTCGGCCAGGTCGAGCTGGTCGAGGTCCTCAGCGAGCAGCGACCGCGCGAACAGCAGATCGGTGTTCTGCGGCAGCAGCCCCAGCGCGCGGCTGTAGACCGCCAGCGCCTGCTCCGGTTGGTCGAGCTCACGCAGGAGGCCAGCCTCGGCCAGATAGGCGCGGGTCGCAGACTGCTCATTGCCGTTCTGCAGCAGCCGCAGAATGGTGCGGGCCCGCGCGAGCTCGCCATGCGTGCCCAGCACCACCGCACTGCGCAGCCGCGCGTCGTTCAGGCGGTCACCGCCACGCACCTCGTCGTACCACGCTACGGCCTGTTCGAAGGGTTTTTCGAGCGTCTCGGCCAACTGGCCCAGCAAGAAATACTTCTCGTCTGGCGACTCCGCATCAAAGTCGGCCAGCGCCTGATAAAACTCGTCAGCCTGCTCTGGCAATTCGGCGGAATGAGCGTAGACGCCCTGGGAATAAAGCACCAGCGGAGTCGGCTCAACCGCCTCCAGCTGAGCGATGGCCTCTTCATAGCGGTCGGTCTCAGCCAGCAGCGCAGCGTAGGTCTGGCGAGACTGTGCGTTTTCTGGCTCGAGCTCAACGGCTTTGCCGAGATCGCCCAGCGCCTCCTCCAGCCGGTTCTGCGACGTCCGCAGCCGTCCACGCCAGAGATAGCTGGCAGGATTTGCTGGATTGATCTGGATACTCGCCGACGCGTACCGCTCAGCCAGTCCCATCGCGCCAAACTGCACCGCCAGGTCGCTGAGTTGCTGCAAAACGAGCTCGTTCTCAGGTGGGGTACGCTCCTGGCTCAAGCGCCGGAACAGCGCCGCCGCCACCTCGCGGTTCTCAGCACCGGCAATCATCTTGGCGATCGCCTCCCAAACCTGCGGGTTACGCGGTTCGCGGTCCAGCATCGCAACCACGTGGTCCCAGGAAGCTTCGAGGTCGCCTTGCTTCAGGCTGAGAATTGCCGCCAGGCGGTTGGGTTCGAGCGCCTCGGGCGTCAGTTCCAGCCAGCGCCTGATGCCGGACTCGGTCAGCGCTTCGTCTTTGGCGAAGACCGCCACCTGGATCGCGCGCTCCACAACCTTCACATCGTCGGAGATTGCAGAGGCTTTCGCGTAGTAGTCTGCGGCCGCCTGGTGAGCTTCGCGTCGACCGCTGATTTCTGCCGCCCCGACGTAATAAAGCACCCGGGGATCAGTCCGCGCGAAGGGGTTTCCCTCTTCCTTCAGCTCGGTCGGCATCGCGTTGACGGGCACGTCGTTGCCTGTGCTGGCGCAGCCCGCCACGAGCAGGATCACCGCTGGGCCGAGCCATAGGGTAGAGAGGAAGGTCTGCCGATGAGCAGAGTTCATGAGTTTCTCCTGATTGATCGTCTTGTCCCTCGCGGGACCAAGGGGCTTATCAGCGCTTGCGGCGCGAAGTCTTTTTATGGAGCCCGAAAGCCTCAATATAGTTCCTCGGTCGTCGAAAACCGACACCCTCGCTGCCGACCGCCAGCTTCCGGGCACTTGAGCAGTGGACTACTGAAACCCTATTATCGTCGCTGCGGATCGCTCAACAAGTCCAGACTCAGTAAATGTCGCTTCTCACCGTTGGCATCAATCACCACACCGCGCCGGTTTCGCTGCGCGAGGTGGTCGCCTTCACGCCCGACGCCACCGGTGAGGCGCTGCAGCGCCTGAAATCGCAAACCGGCGTGCAGGAGGCTGCGATTCTGAGTACCTGCAACCGCACCGAACTGTACTGCTCGCTCGGTGAAGGAAGCGAGACGGTGCCCTCAGCCTGGCTGCACGAATTCCACCGTTTGAAAAACGACCAGCTCACGCCCTTTCTATACCACCATCGCGAGGAAAACGCGGTGCGGCATATGCTGCGTGTAGCAGCCGGCCTCGACTCCATGGTGCTCGGCGAACCGGAGGTACTGGGGCAGCTGAAAAGCGCCTATCGGATGGCACTGGACGCACGCACCCTCAACGCCCCGCTGGACCGACTGTTCAAACACTCGTTCTCCGTCGCCAAAAAAGTTCGGACTGAGACCGAGATCGGCCGAAGCCCGGTGTCGGTCGCCTACAGTGGGGTGAAGCTGGCGCAGCGGGTCTTTGACGACCTGTCCTCGCTGACCGTGCTGTTGGTCGGCGCCGGCGAGACCATGGAGCTGACCGCCCGGCATCTGATGGAGCGAGAGGTCAAGCACCTCCTCGTCGCCAACCGCACCGTCGCTAACGCGGCGAATCTCGCTAACCGATTCCGCGGCTCGGCAATCCCGCTGAGCGAGATGCCGCAACACCTGAACAAGTGTGATCTCGTGATTACCTCGACAGGCGCGACCGAGCCGGTGATCAGTCACCAATCGGTCACCGAGGCGCTTAAGAAACGCAAGCGCCGCCCCATCTTCATGATCGACCTGGCGGTGCCGCGAGACGTCGAAGCCAGCGTCGCCGACCTCGAAGACATCTATCTATACACGCTCGACGATCTGCAGAAGATTACCGAGAAGAACCAGTCCAGCCGCCAGGCCGCTGCATCCGTCGCCGAGGCCATGGTGAGCGCCGAAGTGGAAGGCTACATGAACTGGCGCCGATCCCTCGCGGCCGTCAACACGATCCGAGACTATCGAGAACAGGTTGGGGCCTGGAAAGAAACCATGCTGGAGGACGCGCAACGCAAGCTTGCTGCGGGGGCTGATCCGGAAAAGGTGATGCAGCAGCTGGCCAACAGCCTGACCAACAAAATTCTTCACCAGCCCACCAGCACCCTGCGCCAGGCCGCCTCCGAGGGGCGCGAAGATCTGCTGAGTGCCGCCAACGAGCTGTTTAACGGCGGCAACCCCAAATCATGAATCCCTCTATTCGGCTGAAGCTTCAAACGCTGGCCGAACGACACGAAGAGCTGACCCAGCTCATGTCCGATCCGGCCGTGATCAACGATGGCGACCAGTTCAAAAAACTGTCGCAGGAGTACGCGAAGCTGGAGCCGGTGACCAGCACCCTCGCGGCTTTTGACAGCGCGGAGAGTGCCGCCAATGACGCCGCGGCGATGCTGGAAGCGGAGACCGATCCGGAGATGCTGGAGATGGCTCGCGACGAGCTCAAAGCCAGCCGTGACGCGCTCGAGCAGCTTGAGCTGGACCTCCAGCTGCTCCTGCTGCCGACCGACCCTAACGACGATAGCAATATCTTTCTTGAGGTGCGCGCCGGCACCGGCGGTGACGAGGCGGCCATCTTTGCCGGCGACCTGTTCCGCATGTACAGCCGCTATGCGGAAAACCGTCGCTGGCAGGTTGAACTGCTCAGCGCCAGCCAAGGGGAACATGGTGGTTATAAAGAGGTGATCGCGCGGGTTATCGGCCAGGGTGCCTACAGCCGGCTAAAGTTTGAATCAGGTGCGCACCGCGTACAGCGGGTCCCGGACACCGAATCCCAGGGGCGTATCCACACCTCCGCCTGCACCGTGGCTATCCTGCCCGAGGTGGAATCGGTGGAGTCGGTGGAAATCCGCACCGAAGATCTCCGCATCGACACCTACCGGTCGTCGGGGGCCGGCGGTCAGCACGTCAACACCACCGATTCGGCCGTCCGGATCACCCACCTGCCTACCGGCACGGTGGTCGAGTGCCAGGACGAACGGTCACAGCACAAAAACAAGGCGCGCGCCATGTCGCTCCTGGCGGCCCGACTGGTGGAAGCTGAGCGCGAAGCGGTGGCGAGCGAGCAGTCGGAGAAGCGCCGGCTGCTGGTCGGCAGCGGCGACCGTTCCCAGCGCATACGCACCTACAACTTTCCGCAGAGTCGAGTGACCGATCACCGGATCAACCTGACGCTCTATAAGCTCGGGGAGGTGATCGAGGGCGATTTGGATCAGGTGGTCGATCCACTGATCCAGGAGAACCAGGCGGCTCTGCTGGCCGAACTCAGCCACTGACACCGCCGACCGGTTAATCGGTAGCGGCGGCGAAGCCTTAGCTGGCGGGCTGCCAGCCGGTAATGAACCCTTCGGACGGCGGATTTTCCTCGGGCACCAGCTCCGTGACAACCCGCTCAACCCTCGCCGCGGGCGGCCCCTGCTGCAGCTTTTCGGCGAGCTCGTCCAGCGCGGCTTCGCTGCCGAAGGCGAGCACCTCAACACGCCCGTCCGCCGTATTCAGCGCGTGCCCGGCGAGCCTGAGCCGGTTAGCCTGCTGCCGGGTCCATTCGCGAAAGAACACACCCTGGACCTTGCCGGCAATCCAAAATCGACGAGACGTCATCCACCGAAATCGGGCTGCGCCGCAATCTCCGTTTCGATCATTTCGCTGGTTACCGGCCCGACAAAACGCTTGCGCTGGGTGCCGTCCGGGGCAATCAGCAGCGTCGTCGGCAGCACCTTCGGCGTTCCGAACTGGGTGGGCGGGTCAAACACGTCGACGAGCGCAACCGGATAGCTGGCGGGGTGTTTTTCCAGAAAGGTCTGCACGTCCTGCACGGTGGTTTCCTCAAAGGTCAGGCCCAGCAGCGTGACGTCCGAGCGTCGGTCATGGAGGTCCGACAGGTCCGGGATTTCTTTCAGACACGGCTTGCACCACGTCGCCCAGAAGTTGATGACCACCCACTGGTCGGCCAGCGCGGCCAGATGCACGTCACCACCGCGGACGTCGGTGGTCGAAAAATCCAGAAGGTTATCGTCGGTCTCCGCCTGCACAGAAAGCGCCAGCGTCATAGCGCCGAGCATCGCGGTCAGACCGCGGGGGATAGCTAAAATCATGAGTCTCCTATCGATCGTAGTTTTGCCTGGCCGCTATCAGGACCGTGCTGGCGGTAAAGTGATTTCAGCGATCGTTTCAGCGTTTGGTCCATGGACGGCTGAAGTTCCTGGAGCGCGCCCGTCAGTGCGCGGTTCAAGGCGTCATTTTTACCGCCTTCGGAGTCCGCAACCGAGGGCCAGACAAAAGCGCCGCTGTGGTAGAGATCGGCCAGTGTGGTCCGCTCCAGATCCCGACACAGCACCCACTCTCCCTCCTCATCGCGGCGGATCATGCGCGCCAGCCGCAGATTCTCCAGCAGCGACTGCACCTGGTGATCATCAGCGCCCGGCTCCAGCTTCAGCAGCGACTCGGTGGTCTGGCCGATACCTGCCGCCTGCGAGCTGGAAAGGTGCCCAAGAAGCCGATAGGCCAGCACAAACTCACGCGCCTGAGGATACGCATCACCGCGCTCCCGGAAGCGAAAGCTTCCCAGCGAGGCGGTAAAGGAGGCGCCCAGCAGAATGACAGACCAGAGCAGATAGATCCATAAAATAAAAATGGGTACCGCCGCGATCGCATCGTAGATTTTTTCGTAGCTGTTGAAGCTGCGAATATAAAACCCAAATCCCCACTTGACCGTCTCGAACAACAGCGCCGTGACCACCGCGCCGATGGCCGCATTACGCCAGTGAACCGTGCGGTTGGGAACGATCATAAACAGCAGGAAAAAGGCCAGCGCCAGCGCGATAAACGGGCCACTGGCTCGGGCCAGCGCCAGCAGTGGGCCGGCCGCAGGCGCCTGGCTGAGAAACTCCAACGAGAAAAAGTAGGAGCTCAATGCCAGCGAGCCGAGGACCAGAATGGGACCGATCGTCAGCGTCGTCCAGAAGATCAGAAAACGGTTTATCAGAGGCCTCGGTGTATTGACTCCCCAAATCTGATTGAAGGTTTTTTCCACCGTCGCCATGAGCATCAGCGACGTCAGCAGCAAAAACGCCGCCATGGTGGCCGACAGCTTGGTCGCCTGGCTGGCCAGGCCAAACAGCGTGTTTTGAATCGTGTCCTGCTTCTCCGGCACCAGGTAATCCGCGATCAGCGCCTGGAAGCGCGCCGTGAGGTCTTCGGCCACCGGCAGCGCCGCCAGCACCATTGTGATGACCGTGATCAGTGGGACCAGCGCCAGCAGCGTGTTGAAGGTGAGCATGCCGGCGAAGGTGAAGCAGTTGTCCCGCTGAAACTGGCGCAGCACATAGCGCAGCAGGGCCCAGTTGCGCTCCCGATCCAGCAGTTTACGAGGGACCTTCACATTCATGCCATCAGCGTCGGTGGTAGTATCCGGCGGCTTTTGATCAAGACGCGACTATGGCACTCAACCCGACCATTTACCACCACGCGCCGGCCGAGCACGGGCTCGGAGCCCAGCGATGACCGAGGTTCTGGTGCTCTACTACAGCCGGCACGGCAATACCGCGACGATGGCTCGCCAGCTGGCTCGCGGGGTTGAGCAGACCGACGCGACGGCCCGAGTGCGCGCTATTCCGGCGCTCGACGGATCAGTCGAATCCTCCGGGCCGCCCGCCGCCACCCTGGAAGACCTCCAGGAATGTCAGGCGCTGGCGCTCGGCAGTCCGACGCGCTTTGGCAACATGGCGGCGCCGGTCAAAGCCTTTCTCGACACCACCGGCTCGCAGTGGGTGTCGGGCAGCCACGTCGGTAAGCCGGCCGCTGTGTTCACCTCGACGGGGTCACTTCACGGGGGCCAGGAGTCAACGCTGCTGTCCATGATGCTGCCGCTGATGCATCACGGGATGCTGCTGCTGGGCATTCCCTATAGCGAACCCGAGCTGCTTAAAACCCAATCGGGCGGTACACCCTATGGTGCCAGCCACGTGGCCGGCCCCGACTCCGATCAACCGCTGACCGCCGACGAGAAAAGTCTGTGCCGGGCGCTCGGCCGGCGCCTCGCCGAGACAGCGCTCAAGCTGAGGACCGCATAATGGTAAAAGGGGTCTTTATTGCGCTGTTTGTGTCGCTGATCGGCGTTGAGGGCTGGTGGCTGACCTGGCTGACCTACGGTCGGATCGGAGCAGCTCTTTTTCTGCTTATTCCACTGCTGGTCTGCCTGCCCTGGGTGGTTTCGGGCGGGCACCGCGCGCGGCTCATCGCCAGCCTGGTCTCGCTGCCTTACCTGGTGCACGGCATTACGGAGTCGGTCTCGGCAGAACCGCCGCGCACGGCTGCCTTTGCTGTGACTGGACTGTGTCTGGCGCTGTATGGCGCGCTAATTCTGGCCCGTCGCCCCCAGGGTGTACCGCAGGCTCGCGAGCCGCGCTAGCGCGTTGGTGATCAGCGGCTCAGCCTGGCTGATCTGCAGGCCGGCCGTCCGCATGCTGGGCGCGTCGGGGCTGTCCGACAGCATGACCGGCTGCTTGAGGCTGGGGGCACGGGATCGCGTCGAGCCGAACAGAAAACGGGCGTCTTCGAGGTAGCCCAGCGCCAGCGGGGCAATCTGATTGACCGGGACCTGCTGGCGAGCCAAGCCCCGGGCCCGGTCTCGATCGAACAATCCGACCGGACCAAACAGCGCCGCTCGGGTCGCGGATTCAGCCACGCTCTGCACCGGCGCAAGCAGTCGCGCCAACGTCACCAGCAGCTGGCGTTCCCGCTCCAGGGCCGCGGTCGCTTCACTGAGCTCGCTGTCAGCCTCCGCGTTCAGGAGCGCCTGATAGACCGCCTCATTCCACTTTTCATAAAGATCAGCCAGGCGGCCATCGGCACCCTCGAGCAACCACTGCGCGTCCTGGGCAGCGAGCACCTCCACGCCCTCGCCGGTGACAAATCGGTCCCGCCATTCGTCTCCGCCATCCCAATGTCGATCGAAGATCTGGCTCGGATCTGCCCGGCCAGCGGTGAGAAACGTCAGCCGCGACGGCACCAGGCGCAGACCGCGGGACGGCAGCTCGGAGACCACCTGAGTCCCCACCAGTTCGATCGGACACGGGTTGTCCAGCACCTGGGCGCTGTTGGCGCCAAACAGATATTCGTATTCGTCCTGACTCGTCAGCCGCATGCTGCGTATCGGCAGCTCGCTGCCGCTGAAGGAGACGTGCAGGTCGAAGCTGAGACGGCCAAAGTAGCGCGCCATCGCGGCGTTGCCGACACGCGTGGGTTCACCTCGTCGATCGATCCAGCGTACGTTGCCGTAGCAGGCTGACAGACGCCCGAGCCGGATCTGATCGGCGACGAGATAGGTCTGGGGCAGCAGCCCCAGCAGCGCCCGCGACGGCAACAGGTCGCGGCTCATGCCGCATTGGAGCTGCTCCTCGCAAGGCGAGACCCGAAGATCCTGGGGTCGGTAGTTGGTGGTCTGGCCGGCGTCTCCGTCGAGCCGAACGTCCGCTTCCGGTTCCAGCTGCCGGGCGCGGAAATCAGCGGTTGCGTTGCCGATCTGAGCCACTACCTCGTCCATGGCCGCGGCGTAGCTCTCCATCGACAGCCGCAGCGCGGAGCGTCCCGGGGTCTCACCGAATCGCCGGCACTGATCCAGGCGCCGGAGCGTTTCGAGGACGGCGGCCCCGCGAGTGATCAGTCGATCGATCTCCTCCAGCGGCCTCAAGGCCTGAAAATAGGCGGGCCAGCTTTCGGCAAACCACGCGTAGGCCGCCACCGCTAACGACCACTCCAGCGGGTTGACCAACGTTTCGTCAAAAGGCCCGCACTGCGCGTCGAAGCGATTGTTCAGGTAACCGACCCAGTAGTTGATCCGCTGCCACTGACTGAGCGCCAGCTCGCGCGTCACGGTGCCTGGCTCGAAGGGCCCGGACGAATCGCCGGCCAGCTCAGGCCGCTGCGCCAGCTCTATGCCCCAGCGGCCCAGGCTGTCGAGGCAGCCCGCAAATTGTTCCCGAGTGATCGGCTCGATCGGGTACTGGCCGCTTTGCTGTCCGAGATCGAGACAGATCGACAGCTCTTCGTTGAGTGCGCCTCGCACCGGCTGCGCCAGATAGCCATCGAGGTCTGCGGTATGTCGCTGCGCGGCGGCCCGAAGCGACGCCAGCTGAATCAGTGCCGCACGGCGCTCGGGCGGATCTCGCTGCAGCGCATCACCCAGCAGCTGACGAAGCCGCAGGTAGCTGTCGCCGAGCGCGGGGTCAACCCGGCCCATCTGCGCCAGCACCAGCGGATCCACTTCTCGCAGCACCTCGAGCGTCTCGGTCAGCAGCTGATCGGCAATCGTCGAAGGCTCAACCAACCCGATTTCGACAATGCCTGCCATCACCTGGACAAGTTCGGCGAAGCTCCCCTGCTCGACCTTGGCCAGGGCCCTCGCCAGCGACAGCAGCGCAAAGTCCATCAGCGCTGGCTGGGCCGAGCGACGATAGAGCTGGTAGGGCGCCAGCAGCAGATCCGGGGCGGAAACGCGCTCGACCAGCAGCTGCTCCGAGTTCAGCAGCGCCGCCTGACGACGCAGCAGCGTCAGCGAGGCGTCCTCCACCGGCGCTTCCAGCGACGCCAGTTCGCCGGCCGCCAGATCTTCGAGGTCCAGCCATTGCGCCAGCGGTGCGTCCAGCGGCAGAGCCAGCCGGTCGGCAAACACTGGCGCAACCAGCGGTAGCCAATCGGGGTTCTCGGCCAAGACGGCCAGCAAGGCTTGCCAGATCCCCGGCGCGTGATCGCGGGCCCAGCCCAGAAGCTGCGGATATTGATGAGCCACCCACTCCGGCGACAGGTCCGAGGTGGCGAGCCGGGTCAGCGCGGCAGCGGCCGCCGACTGCTGCAGCGGATGCCAGGCGGCCGAATCGCGTTGCGCCAGCCGATTCAGCAGCAGCGGCTCCAGCGTGCCGGCCTCAATCGGCGCAAACCACGCCGGAAGATCAGTCAGTGGCGAAGCATCGAGCTGCTGCAGGTTGGTTTCCCAGCGCTGAGCCTGCTCAAGTATCACTTCGCCGGCGGCAAATTCCCGTTCGACCAGGGCCGTCGTAAGCCGCCAGGCCAGGAGGTGTTGGCGCGCCGCGCGCCGCGTCCCCAGCTCCCGATCCAGCCGATAGGCGATCTGAGCTGCCAGCAGCGGCGTTTCCCGGAGATTGACCGCAGCCGAACTCAGGCCGGCCGACAGCAGTAAGAGCGCGCCAAGGCAGAGCGCTTGCCACCAGCCGACATGCCGCGCTGCTGATTTAGGACGCTGGCTTGCCCGGTCGAGTATGGAGTCGATCCTCATCGGCGGCATTCTAACGTGAGCGCGACCGGGTAGAAACGCGGTTCTGGACCCGATGGATCGAAGACGGGCACAACTCGCAGTAAGCTGGAGCCAGCAGTTATGATGCGCGAATGAAGATCACTTTTATCACCACCGGCGGAACCATCGACAAGATCTATTTCGACGCCAAGAGTGATTATCAGATCGGCGACCCGCAGATCGTGGAGATCCTGCAGGCCTTTAATGTGGCGATTGAAATGGACCTGGTCGCGCTGATGCGAAAAGACTCACTCGAGCTTACCGACAGCGACCGACAGCAGATTGTCGAGACGGTCAAGCAGCACGCCAACCATCGCTTTGTGATCACACACGGCACGGACACGATGGTTCAGACCGCCCTCGCTCTGGCCGATCTGGGAGACCGCAATACCGTGGTGCTGACCGGCGCTCTCAATCCAGCGCGATTCCTGGGCAGCGACGCCGTCTTTAACGTCGGCTGTGCCGTAGCGGCGTGCCAGACTCTGGACCACGGTATCTTTATCGCGATGAACGGCAGAATCTGGGATCCGGACCACGTGCGAAAAAACCGCGGTGCCAACCGCTTCGAGGCGCTCCCCGATGAGTGACAGCCAGCAGCAGCCCGGCGACGCGTCGGCCGCAGCGCCCGAGGGAGACCTACGCAACTCACCTCGCCTCAAGATGTACGCGGGCGTTTTCATTACGTTGGGCGATCGGGCTTTCCTGACCGAGCTGAGCAACGTTTCAGCCGGCGGCGTCATGGTGCGCCGGCCCGACGGCTGGCCAGAGCAAACCGACGAGACCTATCGACTGTATTTTGTGCTGGACCGGGACCGGATCCTGGCCGCGCGCGGCACCGTCATACACGCGCAGAATGACGAGCTCGGCTTCGAGTTTTTGCCCGGCTATGCGCTGCAGTCTGAACAGCTGCTGGCCGAGTCCCGCAACTGGCGCTGATTGTCGGCGGTGACCGGTGGCGCAGGCTTCGCTAGCCAGTTAAGATTGCCGGCTCGCTAACAAATTCGAAGCATTACCCCATCATGAAAATTCTGGTTGGCCTGAAGCGGGTCATCGACTACAACGTGCGCGTCCAGGTCAAGCCGGACGGCACCGGCGTCGTCACCGACGGCGTCAAGATGAGCATCAACCCCTTTGATGAAATTGCACTCGAGGAAGCCCTGCGCCTCCGAGAGGCAGGCGTCGCTGAGGAGGTGATTGTCGTGTCCATTGGCCCCGGGGCCGCGCAGCAGCAGCTGCGAACGGGTCTGGCCATGGGCGCCGACCGCGCGATTTTAGTTAAGGCCGACGAAGAGGTTCAGCCGCTCACCGCAGCGCGCGTCCTGCAGGCGCTGGTCGAGAAGGAGCAGCCGGGACTGGTCATGCTGGGCAAGCAGGCGATCGATGATGATTGTTCCCAGACCGGTCAGATGCTGGCCGCCCTATGGGATCGACCGCAGGCCACGTTCGCCTCTGAGGTGGTGGTCGCGGATGGGGTCGCTACCGTAACCCGGGAGGTCGACGCGGGCCTGGAGACCATCGAAGTGGATCTGCCTGCCCTGATCACCGTCGATCTGCGGCTCAACGAACCCCGCTTCGTGAAGCTTCCCGACATCATGAAAGCCAAGAAGAAGCCGCTGGACGAGATGCCGCTCGCCGACCTGGGCGTTGCCAGCGGGAATTTTGTGAACACCAGCACCTTCGCGCCGCCGGCGCAGCGCGAGCGCGGCATCATGGTGGAAGACGTGGACGGGCTGATGTCAGCCCTGAAAGACAAAGGGTTGGTGTAATGTCGAAGATACTGATTATTGCGGAACATGATGGCCAAACGCTGAACGCCAGCACGGCCAAAACGTTGACCTGCGCCGCCGCGATCGGCGGTGAAATCGACGTGGCGGTGTTCGCCGACAGCGTCGACGCGGTGGCCGCGGAAGCGGCGGCCCTGGACGGTGTGGCCAAAGTGCTGACGGTCACCACCAGCGATGACGGCTTTCGCCTGGCCGCAGCGCTGGCGCCGAAGCTGGTTGCCATGGCCGAGGGCTACAGCCACATCCTGGCGCCGTCCACCACATTCGGTAAAGACCTGCTGCCGCGCGTGGCGGCGCTGCTTGGCGTGGCCCAGGTCAGCGACGTCATGTCGGTGCTCGGTTCTCACGAATTCCAGCGTCCGATCTACGCCGGCAACGCCATCGTGAATGTGACCGTCCCCGCCGACCAGGTCATGGCCGGCACGGTGCGAACCGCTTCTTTTGCCGCCGCCGGGACGGGCGGCAGCGCTTCGGTCGAAGCCGCGGGCAGCGCGGAAGCGCCCTCTCACACGCGCTACGTCAAGCTCGAAGCGTCGGGCGGCGAACGCCCCGATCTTCAGTCTGCGCCTCGCGTGGTTTCAGGCGGGCGCGCCCTGGGAAGCGAAGAGAGCTTCGACATCATCTACCAGCTGGCGGACGCGATGGGGGCAGGCGTTGGCGCGTCACGTGCTGCCGTGGATGCCGGCTATGTGCCCAACGACATGCAGGTGGGCCAGACCGGCAAGATCATCGCCCCGGATCTGTATGTGGCGATCGGCATCTCTGGTGCTATTCAGCACCTAACCGGCATCAAAGACGCCGGGACGATTGTTGCGATCAACAAAGATGCTGAGGCGCCGATCTTTGAGGTGGCCGACATTGGCCTGGTGGGCGACCTGTTCAACATCGTTCCGGAGCTCACCCAAAAGCTCGGGTAACCAGACTCGGTGGCGGACGACCCAAAGCGCTGGCTGCCACCGCCGCAGCCCAGCCCGTGGCAGCAGCTCGCCAGCCGGCACATTTACCGCAACCCCTGGATCACCGTGCGGGAAGATCAGGTGGTTCAGGAGGGGGCTGAACCTGGCATCTACGGGGTTGTTGAACCGGCCGGCCTCGCCCTGGGCGTGGTCCCGGTTGATGCCGAAGGCTATACCTGGCTGGTCGGGCAGTACCGCTACACGCTCGGCGACTACAGCTGGGAAATCCCCGAAGGCGGTGGTGACCCCGCGTTGGATCCGGTCGAGGAGGCTGCGCGGGAGCTCCGGGAGGAGACCGGCCTCACCGCGGCCAGCTGGCGCCATCTCATGACCCTCCACACCTCAAACTGTTTTACCAGCGAGCGGGCGGAAATCTATGTGGCGACCGACCTGACGCCCGGCACCCCTGACCCCGACCCCACGGAGCGTCTGCAGGTTTGCCGCCTGCCGCTTTCGGCGGCCCAGGACCTCGCGAGACAGGGCGTTATCACCGACGCCATGTCCGTAGCGGCTCTGCTCAAGCTGGCGGGCTAAAGTCACCCAACCACTCATCCGATGAAAAATAAGGTCAATTCAGCGGCTTAAAGCCAGACTTTGCGTTAATATCAAGCCTGAGAGGGGCCCAAGACCGCGCAGGCCAGGGAAAGCTGAAGGATCAGGGGAAGGGTGAGCAAGACGGGACTTAAAGCCTACGGTCAGCACAACCGATGTCGGTAGACCTGCAAATCGAAGGCTATGAGCTGATTCGCGAAATTGGCGAAGGCGGCATGGCGCGCGTGTTCCTGGGAACCCAGCTAAGCCTGGGTCGAGAGGTTGCGGTGAAGGTGCTGCGCAGCTCGCTGTCCGGCGGTGAAGACTTCCAGCGCCGCTTCCTGCACGAAGGCCAGCTGCTGGCCAAGCTGAACCACCCCAACATTGTCCCGATCCACGACATCGGCCAGCAGGACGAACACTTCTACATGGCCATGGAGTATCTGCAGGGCGGCACGCTGTCCGAGCGGATGAAGAACGGGATATCGGTCGCTGAGTGCATTCGGATCTGCACGCAGGTGGCCCACGCCCTGCACCTGGCTCACTCCCACCGCATCGTCCACCGGGACATGAAGCCATCCAACATCATGTTCCGCGATGAGCTGACGCCGGTACTCACCGACTTTGGCATCGCCCGCAAAACCGACTCCGAGCACCGTCTGACCAAAACGGGCATGGTCGTCGGCACGCCGTATTACATGAGTCCCGAACAGATCACCGGGAAGGACATCGACGGGCGAGCCGACCTGTATAGCCTCGGGATCATGTTTTACGAGCTGCTCACCGGCGAGCTGCCGTTTAAGGCTGACGAGCCGCTGGCGCTGGCGATGCAGCACGTCCAGGAGAGCCCGCCGCCGCTGCCGGACAACATCAGCGAGCTGCAGCCGGTGCTGGACGACATGCTGGCGAAGGACAAGGACGAACGTTTTCCCGACATGCTCGGCTTCTGCGAGGCGATCAAAGAGCTGGTGATGACCGAGGCTGCGTTTGCCGAGCGCCTGAGCGGCGAAACCAAGCTGTTCAACTCGGACCAGTTTTCTGATCCGCGTTTCGGTTCAGGCCCGCTGCGGGTGCCGGAACGGGTAACGCGCGATATCGCCCGGGCGACCGGGCAACGAGACGCTGCCACCAGCGGGCAGCGGCGCGGTTCGGCCAGCGCTGAGACGCGCGCAGCCACCAGCGTTTCCGGCCAGACTCCGGCGCCCCAGGCGGGCGCTGGCAAAGGCCTGCCCCGCTGGCTGATCCCGGCGGCGGTGGCGGGCGTGTTGATGATCGCCACCGCGGGCACGCTGATGATGCGCAGCGGTGGCTCCGGCCTGACCGACAAGCAGCAAGCGGTCGTGGAAGACTTGCTAAAGAAGGTGGATGCACACATCGTTCTCGAGCGCATCCGCGAGCCTGCAGACGACAACGCGGTCAGCCGGCTAAAAGAGGTGCTGACGATCGCACCCGACTATGCGCCGGTGCTGGAGCGCGCCGAAGAGGTGGCGGTTTTTTTTGAGAACGACGCGCGTAACCTGTATCTGCAGGGCAGCCTGACGGAGGCCAGCGCGCTGGCTGACGAGGGGCTGGCGCTGGCCGCAGGCTACCAGCCGCTCAGCGAGCTGAAGACCGAAATCGAGGCGCAGCAGGCTGCCGTGGAGCGTCGGCGTCGGGTGATCGATCTGAACCTGGCCGCCCAAAAGCTATTCTCGCAAGGCCAGCTGATCGAACCCGCCGCGGACAACGCGCTCAAGAGCTATGACGCGGCGCTGGAGCTTGATCCCCGGAACGAAGCGGCATCGCTCGGACGAAAAAGGGTCCAGGAGACCGTGGTCGCTCAGGCCCGGGACGCGCTGCTGGGAAACAATCTGAACGAGGCGGAGCGCCTGGTCGCCCTCCTGGAATCGCGGTTCGGCTCCACGTCACTGATCAGCTCAGTGCGCAGCGAGCTCGATACCCGGCTGCTGGCCGTTCGGGAAGCGGAGCAGATCGACCAGCTGCTGGCCGAAGCCGCCTCGCTGGTTGCCAACAACAGTCTGATCCAGCCCGCCGGCAACAGCGCGGTCGATCGATTCCAGGCGGTGCTGCGCCTGAATCCCGCCAACGTCCAGGCCAAGCAGGGTCTGGCCGACATCGCCTCGGGCTTCGAACAGCAGGCGCGTGAGGCGCTCGCACAGGAAAACTATGGACGGGCGGTGGATCTGGCCAGCGCCGGCCTGCGTGCTGAGGCCGACAATACGAACCTGGCGCGGATTCAGGAGCAGGCGACCGGCGCGCTGGACGCCGTTGACCGGGAGATCCAGCAGTCGCTGCAGGAGGCTGAGCGCCTGGCCCGAAGCGGCACCCTCCTGACGGCCAACGGTCCGAACGCACTGTCAGCCTACCAGCGGGTCCTCGAACTCGATGCTGGCAATCAGCGAGCCCGCACCGCCATCGACAGCCTGCCGGATGAAGTATTTGATCGGGTTCGACAGCTGCGCCGCGGCAGTGACCTGGCGGCAGCCGGGCAGCTTGCAGAGCTGGCGGCGACCACCTACCCCGCCGACACCCGGTTCGTGACGCTCAGTGAGGCGATCAATACCGAAGCCGCCAGCCAGGCGCGCCAGCAGCGGCTGGCCGACCTCCTCGCCGACAGCCGTCAAAAAATCCGACGCACCCCGCTCGATCAGGCGGCGATCGCTGCGGCCAGCGACGCATTGGACGCCATCAACGAGGAGTTTCCTAATGACGTTGAGGTCGTTGCCCAGCGGCGGGAGCTCACGAGAGCGATCGCAGATCAGGTTCAGCAAACCAGCGTCGACGGTAATGACGACGCGGCCCTTGCACTCACCGGCTTTGCCCTGGAGCGCTTCCCCAGCAACTCGGCGCTGGTTGCGGCCCGGAGCGATATCACCGACCGCCGTGATCGGCGTCAGGCGGAAGAGCAGGCAAGGCTGGCCGCTCTGCAGGGCCAGCTGGCGATCGACGCCACGCCGTGGGGTGAAGTGATTGAGGTCACCGGACCACAGGGCAACGCGTCACTGCCGGCGGATGCAACGACACCGCTGATCCTTTCCCTGCCCGAAGGCACTTACCAGCTGGTCGTGCGCGGCAGCGGCGGCGCGGCCCCGGTACGGTTGACCGCGCAGGTCCGCCGCCAGCAGCTGGTCCGAGCGCGGGCAGAATTTTCCGAGCTGGACGCCACCAGCTATTTTGAGCGATCCGGCTGGTGAGGTTCCATCGGTTTGCCATGAGCGTCCTCGCGGCCGGGCTGCTGCTCCCAGGATTTGCGGCGGCGGACTTCAAGCGTGACTACGGGACGGGCCTCAAGGCGCTCCAGGATGGGGATCTCGATCGCGCCGTGACCGATTTTGAGAAAGCGATTGCGGAAAACCCGGAGTCGGCCGAGCGTGTCCGCATTTACGGCATGCGGTTTGAGCCCTACCTTCCTCATTACTACCTCGGGGAAGCCAAGTTTCGCCGTGGCGACTGTCCCGGGGCGCTGGCCGCCTGGCAGCAAGCCGAGCAGCGAGGGGTCATCCAGGGGCAGGACGGCTACGCCGCTCTACAGGCGAATCAATCCTCGTGCTCCCGGGCCGTCCTCGACCCCGCCCAGCTCGCCGCTGCGAAACAAGCCGTCCAGGATCTCCGCGACACCGTGGCGCAGATGGAAGAGCTCAAAGCCCGCATGGGCGATGACTGGACCCGGACCTGGCAGGACGCGCTGACCGCGGCCAGCGAGCGGCTGGCGCAGTACACAAACCAGCTCGACCGCGCCGAAGCCGACAGCGACGCCACCGCTGTCGATACCATTGCCGCCTCGGCACAGGGCGAGACGGCCAACCTGCAGGCGCTCTGGACCGAAGCCTCGCAGCGTTTGGCGACGCTCGAGCGTCAGCGCGAGGCCGAGCGACTGGCGCAAGCGCGCAACCGGGCGCGCCGCGATCTCACCCAGGCGGTCGCCAGCGTTCGCGGTGAGCTGACCGATCCCGTCACCGATCCAGCCCTAAGCCAGCTGGCCCAGAACCTGAACACGCTGGCTGACCGGGGCAGTAATCTTCCGCCGAGTTCCGAGGTCAGAACCGTCCAGAATCTGACCCGTCAGATCACCAACGGGCTCCGCGAATACCGTCAGACGGCTCAGGACCTTCGCAACCAGCAGCAGGCCATCGCCCGCCGCACGCCGCCCGACGAGCTGCGTCAGGTCGCGGAACTGTATTTCGCCGGGCGCTACGACGAGGTGCCGCAGCAGGTGAACCCGGCCAGCTTCAGCGACGACCGCGCGCGTCTCCAGGCCCTGCTGTTCCGGGCCGCGGCCCGTTTTAATGCTTACACCCTCAGCGGCGCCGCGGAGGAGAGCCTGCTGCGGGCCGCGCAAAACGACATTCGCTCCATCAAACGCATGCAGCGCGAGTTTGCGCCCTACCTGGCCGCCTTTCCCCCCAAGTTTCTGACCCTGTTCGAAAACACCCTGTAATTTTTCGCGTGCAATATGGGATTTCGTCGATTGACAAGGTGAAAACCCGGTGCTTCACTGAAATGAGCACCGAGGGGGTGTGTGAATGACCAATCAATTCAACACAAAGGGAATTTCCATGAAAACCGCAAAACTGGCGCCGCTTTCGCTCGGCGTATGTGTGTGGGCTATGTGCAGCTCGGTGTCGGCTCAGCCGGTCCTTCCAGATCAACGAGGCGTCTTCGGAAGCTCGGCGTCCGCTACGTTGCCGATCGACGTTTTGCCCCCCGGCGCCCGCGCGCTGGGCCTGGCGGGTGCCTTTACCGCGGTTGCTGACGACGCCACCGCCGCTGAAGCCAACCCGGCGGGCTTGACCATTCTGAACCAGCCCGAGGTCTCTCTGCACCTGCGCGACTCCGATTTTTCAGTCGATTTTGTGGACGTTGAGGCGCTGGACGCCAGCTCCTTTGGCGGCCCCGGCGGCAGCTTGATCAAGACGTTTGAAGACAGCAGCAACAATGTGTCTTTCGCCAGTGTGGTCAAACCCTTCGACCGGTTTGTCGTGTCCGCCTTCTACGGCAGCCAGCTCGATATCTCAGCCGCGACACCAACCGAGGTTCGCTTTGATCCGGGATTCATCGATACGTTCACCAACGACAATTTCCTGGACGCCGAGGTAGATGGCTTTGGCCTGTCAGCGGCCTTTCGGATCAACGATCTGGTGAGCGTCGGTTTGACCGTCAAGAACACCGACCTTGAAGTGCGCAGCGTAGACCGGCTGCAGGTCGACGATTTCAACGACCTGGAAGACGTGTTCGGTGATCCCCAGTTTGGTATCGGATCACGGCAGGATTTTGCGAATGTGATCGACGATATCAGCACCGTCGAGGCGATCCTGGATGGCGATGACTCCGATACGGTTTTCAACGTCGGTGTGCTGATCAACCCGAACGGCAAGTGGTCTTTCGGCGCGGTCTATAAGGAAGGAGCCTCTTTTACCGTTTCCGGCCTCACTACGGTTACCACCCAGCTCAGCTGCCCGGGCTCAGATTCGCTCTCAGCGTTCTGTAATGATGTTTTTGACCTGGTTCCCGACGTTGTCGACAGCCTGAACACCCAGTCAGTCACGCCCACCCGCCAGGAAATTGCGATTCCGGACCGGCTGACCCTCGGCCTGGCGCTGCGTCCTTCCGACACGCTACTGCTGTCGCTGGACCTGAATCTCGTCGAGTATGAAGATCTGCCGGCACCGCGGCGCGGTGCACTCGGCTTTGGCGCCACCAGCGCCGGCGAGAACCTCAGCAATGAGATTCAGTATCACTTCGGCGTGGAGAAAGTCTTTCCGCTTTCCGGTGAGTGGCTGAATGTCTTCACCGTTCGGGGTGGGGTCTTCGAAGAAAAAGATCGCGACGGCTTCCGCCAGCTGGACACCAACGACCGCCACTACACCTTCGGGCTCGGCGCGGTGATCCGCAGCCTGCAGGTTGACCTGGCGTACGAAGCATCGGACACGGTAGACACCATTCTCCTGTCAGGAATCTATCGTTTCGATTGAGCTACCGGCGCGGGTTCGGTCCAACCGAGCCCGCAGCCCCGACATCACAGCGAGGTGATTTCATGAGAAAAGTGCTTATTTCGCTGCTGCTGGCTGGACCTGTGGCAGCCCAGGCCGCTGAGCAAGACTATCGCTACGGGCTGGAGAGCCTGGAGCGCGGAGAATTCACCGCGGCGGTGTCGGCCTTCGAAAAGGCGGTGGCTGACGATCCGCAGCCTCGACTCGCTGTGCTGGCCAAGGACGTTGACTACCTACCCCATCTGAATCTCGCGGTGGCGCGGCATGAGGCCGGTGACGCTAAAGGCGCGCGCGAAGCGCTAGACCGCAGCGCCGGCTTGGGCGTCGTGCGACAGAGCTACCTGGGGCGCCAGGTCTGGGACCGCTACGCGCTCAATATCATGGCCACCGACAGCGAGATGCTCGCGGAAAATCAGGAGGCCGATTTCCGGACCTTTGAGCGGAGGGACTTCACCCTGCCGGATACCGAGGTCACCGCCATCAAGCGCCAGGTGCTTCGACGCTGCGCGCTAACCGGCAAAGGGCCAACCGACGAAATGCCGTGGTATTTCCACTACGAGTTTGGCCTCGAGCTGATGGAGGCGGGTGATCCGCAGCGGGCGCTGGACGAATTGATCCTCGCCGCCAACCTGCGTGAAGACTCCAAACGAAACTCCCGGATGTATGGCATGTGGTTCACCAACTACCTGCCCTACTTCCAGATTGCCCAGGCCCATTCGAAACTCGGCAACTGGCAGTGCGCCATGGACGCTATGCGGATTTCAGCCCGCCAGAGCGAGTATTCGCCGGTTGATCCGGGCTACGAGCAGTACTCTGATCTGCAGAAGCTGATCATGCGGCAAAGCCAGGGTTAGAAACCGGGTGCAGCGTGAGCCGGCAAACTGCCGGCCCCGCAGGCGATCACATGTTGGAGTAGTTGGGCCCGCCACCGCCCTCGGGGGTGACCCAATTGATGTTCTGCGACGGGTCTTTGATGTCACAGGTCTTGCAGTGGACGCAGTTTTGGGCGTTGATCTGAAACCTTGGACCCGCCTCTTCTTCCACCACTTCATAAACCCCAGCGGGGCAGTAGCGCTGCGCAGGCTCCGCGTAGTGGGGCAGGTTGACCTGAATCGGGATCTCCGGATTGGTCAGCTTGAGGTGCACCGGCTGGTCCTCTTCATGGTTGGTACTGGACAGGAACACGGACGACAGGAGATCAAAGCTGATCTCGCCGTCAGGCTTCGGGTAATCGATTTCCTTAAACTCACCGGCCGGCTTCAGCGCCGCGTGGTCCGGCACGGGATGCTGCCAGGTGAAGGGCAGCCGACCGCCGAAAATATTTTGGTCCAGCCAGGTGAATCCGGCGCCGAAGAAGGTGCCGAACTTGGCCAGTGCCGGCTCAAAGTTTCGCGTCCGATGAAGCTCCTCGTGAACCCAGGAGCGGCTCACCGCTGAGTCAAACGATTCGAGAGTCGACGGCGCGTCCTCGCGCCCAAGCGCCTCGAAAGCCGCTTCCGCGGCCAGCATGCCCGTCTTGATCGCCGTGTGCGTGCCTTTGATCTTGGCGGGATTGAGGAAACCCGCGTCGCAGCCAACCAGCATGCCACCGGGAAAGCTCAGCCGAGGCAACGCCTGCAGGCCGCCCTTGTTGACCGCCCGGGCCCCGTAGCCGGCGCGCTTACCGTCTTTGAGATAGCGGGCAATTGCCGGGTGATGCTTCCAGCGCTGAAACTCTTTAAAAGGGTGCAGGTAGGGGTTGTCGTAACCGAGGCCCAGCACAAAGCCGAGCGAGACCTGCTGATCACCGAAGTGATACAGAAAGCCGCCGCCTTCCGTATGGCCCTCGAGCGGCCACCCCAGCGTATGCACCACCAGTCCGGGCTCGTGCAGCTCCTTCGGGATGGTCCACAGCTCCTTGAGGCCAATGCCGTAGTGCGGCGGGCCTGACTCACTGCGAAGATCGAAGCGCTCGATCAGCCGCTTGCCGAGGTGGCCCCGAACCCCCTCAGCAAAAATGGTGTAGCGCGCCCGCAGCTCATAGCCGGGCTCAAAGCTGCCTTTCTGCGAGCCGTCCCGGGCGATGCCCATGTCTCCGGTCAGTACACCTTTAACCTCACCGTCTTCCTCGATGAACTCCGACGCCGCAAAGCCAGGAAACACGTTGACCTCCAGGCCCTCCGCGTGCTCGCCGAGCCAGCGGCACAGCGTGCCCAGGCTGATGATGTAGTTGCCATGGTTGCGCATGGGCTTCGGGATCAGGAAATCCGGGATTCGGGTGCTTTTGCTGTCGGAGCGAAGGTAGTGAAAGTCGTCTCCGGTGACTTCGGTATTGACGGGTGCCCCAAGCTCTTTCCAGTTAGGAATCAGCTCGTTGAGCCCACGGGGTTCCAACACCGCGCCCGAGACGATATGGGCGCCGATCTCCGACCCCTTCTCCACCAGACAGACGCTGACGTCCCGTCCGCTTTCCTCGGCGAGCTGACGCAGGCGGATCGCCGTGGCGAGACCGGCAGGACCACCGCCAACCACCACCACATCAAACTCCATCGATTCACGTTCCATGCAATACCCTGAATGCCTGAATTTTTTGCGCGGGGTATGATACCAACTGCGCCAAGCGAAGCGCAGACTTTGGGGCCATCGTGGGGAACGATCGTTGAACAAAATCTTCGACAACGCTGAGGCGGCGTTGGACGGACTGCTGGCTGACGGCATGACCATCCTGGCCGGCGGCTTCGGACTGTGCGGCATTCCGGAAAATCTGATTTCGGCACTGGTGACCGCCGGCACGCGGGACCTGACCGTCGTGTCGAACAACGCCGGCGTCGACGGCTTCGGCCTGGGGCTGCTGCTGGAAACGCGTCAGATCAAAAAAATGGTGTCGTCTTATGTCGGCGAGAACAAGCTTTTTGAGCAGCTTTACCTGAACAATGAGCTGGAACTGGAGTTCAACCCGCAGGGTACGCTTGCTGAGCGACTGCGGGCGGGGGGTGCGGGCATCCCGGGTTTTTACACCAAAACCGGCGTCGGGACGCTCATTGCCGAGGGCAAAGAGCACAAAGAATTCGACGGCGAAACCTACATTCTCGAGCGGGGAATCGTCGGGGATGTTGCTCTGGTGAAAGCCTGGAAAGGTGATCAGCAGGGCAACCTGATCTACCGAAAGACCGCCCGGAACTTTAATCCGATGGCCGCCACGGCCGGCAGTGTCACCGTGGCCGAGGTCGAGGAGCTGGTGCCGACCGGCACCCTCGACCCGGATCACATACATACGCCCGGCATCTTCGTGCAGCGTTTGATTGTCGGCGACCATGAGAAACGTATCGAGCAAAGAACGGTGCGGCCCGGCTGAGGAACAGATATGCCCTGGAATCGCGAACAAATGGCGGCGAGAGCCGCGCAGGAGCTTGAAGACGGCTTCTACGTCAATCTAGGTATCGGCATTCCGACGCTGGTGTCAAATTTCATCCCGGAGGGGGTTGACGTCACCCTGCAGTCCGAAAACGGCATGCTGGGGATGGGTCCGTTCCCGACGGAAGCCGAGATCGACGCCGACCTGATCAACGCCGGTAAACAGACCATTACCGAGCTCGACCGCACAAGCTATTTCTCGTCCGCCGATTCGTTCGGCATGATTCGCGGCGGCCATATCGACCTGTCGATACTG
Organism: Pseudomonadota bacterium; assembly: GCA_039033415.1. Classification (NCBI taxonomy): domain Bacteria; kingdom Pseudomonadati; phylum Pseudomonadota; species Pseudomonadota bacterium. The sequence continues at coordinate 28,563 of JBCCCR010000042.1, forward strand.
GGCGCGATGGAGGTGGCGCAGAACGGCGACCTGGCCAACTGGATGATCCCGGGCAAGATGGTGAAAGGCATGGGCGGCGCCATGGATCTGGTGGCGGGCGTCAAGCGGGTCGTGGTGCTGATGGACCACACGAGCAAGTCCGGCGCGCCAAAGCTGCTAAGGGCCTGTACGCTGCCGCTCACCGGCCAGGCCGTCGTGGACATGGTGATTACCAACCTCGGCGTGTTCACCATTGCCGACGGCGAGATGAGGCTCGTGGAGCTGGCGCCGGAGGTGACGCTGCCGATCGTTCACGACAGCACCGAAGCGGAATTTACCAGCGCCGTCGAAGCCTGATGGGTCGATTCTGTTCCGCCCAGTAGGCCGCTGCTCGCAACACCGCAGGCCGCGGTGATCTGCTAGGCTACCGTGGTATGCGGGGCAATGACCGAACCACTCAGACAAGCCTGAGCCACCCAGCCTGGGGGCTGATCCTTGGCCTGCTCGCCTTGAGCGTGATCAGCACCGCCGTCCACGCGCAATCCGATGGACCTGCGGTCGGTGGCGGCCGCACCACGGTGGGCCAGGACATCGCGGCGAGCCGAGAAAACCTTCGCGCGCTTATCCGAGAGCACGGCGGGGACAGTCTGGCGGTCGCCCGCGAGCGATCCCGACTCGGTTCGCTCCTCTATCTGGACAACCAGTCTCTGGCCGCCACTCGCCAGCTCCAAACGGCTCTGCCCGCGCTGCAGCGCAAGCTCGGTCTGTTTCACCCGCAGCTTGTCGAGCCGCTGGGCTACCTGGGCCTGAGCCAGCAGGCGCTGGGACTCAACGAAGCCGCGGCTGACTCGCTCACCCGGGCTCAGCACATTACCCACCGCTCGCTGGGCACGCTGAACGAAAATCAGATTCCGCTGGTCTATTCCAAGGCGGACGCGATACAGGCTTCGGGCGATATGTGGCAAGCCGAGCAGCTCCAATACATGGTGTATCGCCTGCATGAACATAATTTTGGACCCGCAGCAGCCGAGACGCTCGGGGCGCTGAACCGGCTGGGCACCTGGTTGACCCGAGCCGGACGAACCCGCCCCGCACTCACCCTGTACCGCCTGGCGCTCCGCGACATGCTCGATGAAAACGGCAACGACACGCCCGAAATGGCGCCGCTGCTGGAGGGCATGGCAAGGACGTTCCTGTTTACCTACGGCGTCCGCGGCCGTTCGCTCAATCTGCTGCAGCGCGTCGTAAATCTCACCGAGAGCTTTCCGGACAATTTTGGTCCGGGCGATCGATTCATGGCGAATCTCCAGCTCGGCGATACGCTGCTGCTGTTTTCGCTGGAGAGAGATGCGCTCAAGCGCTACACCAATGCCTGGCGCATCGCCGACGAAAGCCCGGTATTGGGAGACTGGGAACGTCGCCAGTTCACCGACCGGAAACTCGTCGCGGGACCGTTTATGGAGCTGACCGAAGACGGCGTAAAAACGCAGACCTGGTTTCGTTTTCGCTTCGATCTACGTCCCGACGGGCGGCCAGGCAAGGTCAAGCTCGTCGACACCAATGCGCTGGCAGGTGTGGTCAGTCAGACAATCGCCCGCTTTCGTGCCGCGCGTTTCCGGCCCCTGATTGTGGATGGCGTGCCGCAGCCTCGCACCGAGCAGGAGATTCTCGTCGCCTATCGGGGCATCAGTCGGATCGGCAGCTAGGCGGTTTTCTTGGTGCGTCTCAGAGGACGCTCACCGCTCAAAACTGCTCAAAACTGTCGACAAACAGCGGCTCGGCCAGCGTAGTGCCGTTAAGAATAATCAGATTCCCCACGTCCACCGCGTCCGGCGCCAGGCCGTTCCCGACCATCTCGTTGGTGATAATGTCCGTCCGCCCGTCTTGATTGATGTCACCCGCCGCTCCGCTGTACGCGAGCGTGTCACCCTCGTCGTTCGCGCCCTGACGTCCGCGGCCGCCGTAGACCTCGGTCATGCGCAACGCCGACGGTGGCGGCAAAGCGCCAGGCGCCAGATCGATCAACGGAGGCCAACCTTGGGTCGATCCAAACAGGACGTGGATCGTTCCGGCAAAGATGCGGCCGAACGGCGCGTCGTGGGGTGAGCTGAAGGCAAGGTCGGCGATACCATCCCCGTCAAAGTCGCCGTGCATAGCCGTGTCGGCGCCGATTGCGCCGGTAATGGGGCCATAGATGCGCGACTCAACGAGCCCAGGCGGCGGATTGTCGAGGCTGAAGGTCAGGCCTTTTAACGTCGCGGCATCGAACAGCACGTGCCCAACCCCGCTGCCAAATCCTCGGCCCGGCGCGCTCCCGGTGAGATCTCCGACAAACACGTCAGCGCTGCCGTTGTTGTCGTAGTCGAGCCCGGCCAGTATCTCCTCGCCAAAAACGTCGTTGATGGTGGTGCCGGTTATGGCGCTCACGCCGCCGGTGGCAGCGAGCGGATCGATCAGAAGCGGACTGGGCCAGGCGCCGGCGGGAAAGTTGTCATCCCAGATAATGTGCATGGTGCCGCGCGGCGTGCCGCCGCGGCCGCTCGCCGGTTCCGTTCGCGGCACCGGTCCCAGGCTGCCCCCGGCTCGATTGAGCGCCGTTGCCGCGAGCACCTCGGCCGTGCCGTTGCCGTCGAGATCTGCCACCTGAACCGTGGCGCCAAAGTGGGCGTCGCGCACGCTCCCGGGAGAGAGGATCTGAGCCAGATTGCCGGCCAGCGGGAATCCCGGCTGATTGGCCTGCCCGGCGTCCACCGCCAGCGTTTGGTTTAGATGAGGTCCGCCGCGGATCACGTAAACGCGGCCGATGTGGTCCGCACCAGTGCCGAACTGGTCGGCACCCACCGCAATGTCCAGCACGCTGTCACCGGTGATATCCCCGGTGCGTGCCCACATACACATCCGGTCCTGAACGTCGCTGCCGAACAGCGTAAAGAGGTTGACCCCTGGTGGCGGTGCTGCCAGGTTGAGCGCCGTCCCCGCCTGCGCCAGCGTCTTTAGGCCCGCGCTGCCGACAACAATGGTGATCGCGCCGGCGCCGGTGCGGCCGCTGACCGGCGTAAAATCCTGGCGGCAGATCAGCAGATCGGCCAGTCCGTCGCCGGTGACGTCGTCTATCCAGATTTCGCTGCCGACGTGTTCGTTGGCCTGGGTACCGGGTATCTCCAGAATCGCCGGGTCGTCGACCGCCGTGTCCAGGGAGCCGCCGATATTCCCGTCGCCAAACACCAGATAAACGCGACCGGCCTGCAAAAGCGCGCCCGCGGGCGCCTGGAACGCCGCAAAACCGTAGTCCGGGATTCCATCACCGTCGACGTCACCGCCGCCAGCCACCGGCAGCCCGGCCTTGCCTGAACCGATGGAGCCATACACGCGGGTTAGGACGTTACTGTCGTCGCCGGTTGCAGCGAGGTCGATACGGTGTGTGGGCTGGGCGAACAGCGGTGCTGCCGCAAGCAGTAAGCAGCCGAAGCAAAAAGGTTTCAAGCGTCGTGTCCGAAGATCCAGATGGCCTTAAGTTTAGCAATCCGCCGTTGGCTGCCAACCCTGGAGGGCCCCCCGCCTCGGTGGGGCATAATGGCAACACGAAAATGCATCAGGAGCCCACCATGGCAGAACTCAAGACCCGGCAAAACGCCGCGGACGTCAAGAGTTTCCTAAAGGGTGTGAAAGACCCAAAGCGTCGAGAGGATGCGCTGGCGATGCTCGATATCATGGGTGAGCTGACCGGAGAGACGCCCCGCATGTGGGGCAGCAGCATCGTCGGCTTTGGGAAATACCACTACGTGTATGAAAGCGGCCGCGAAGGCGACTGGATGGCCACGGGCTTTAGCCCCCGAAAGCAGGCGCTGACGCTCTACATCATGAGCGGTTTTTCCGGCGAGGACGGGCTCATGGAAAAACTGGGTACTTTTAAGACCGGCAAGTCTTGTCTTTACGTCAAGCGCCTGGAAGACGTTCACCTGCCGACGCTCAAGAAGCTGATCACGAAGTCTTACCGGCACATCAAAAAGAAATACGCCTCAACGGCCAGCTAGTGGTCCGCTTGGCCTGGGGTAAACCGGCCTGAAGTGGAGGCTGGAACCGGATGCAGGCCTGTTGCACGGGGCCTGAACTGTTTTCGAGTGCCAATCGATGCGCCGGAAGAGCGAGTCATCACACGCTGCTGCCAGCCTCCACATCACGCCGGTCTACCCATACGACAACGCGCGCGGTCGCGAGTTGCGTCGCTTTGCTTACATTACGGCCACGAGCCCGCCGCGCTTGAGTGTCGTCTCACATTAGACGCAGGTTAGAAGTCTACGGTTACACGAAAATAACCAAATCGTCCCGGAACGCGATAATCCGCAACATTAAAGCTGTTCACGAAGGCGATCGTGGAAAGCGGCGGACCTTTGTTCCACAGGTTGTTGACGCCCAGCGATACGCGGGTGTCGAAGCTGTCGAGGTAGTAGGACAGCTGAGTGTCGTGATAGGTCACGGACCCAATACGTCGAGCGAGGTCCGCGCCGTCCACGAGACCGTCGCCATTCCGGTCGCGGGTGCCGGTATCGTTTCGACCGTCCCCGTTGGTATCAACCCCGACGTTGCACAGCCCAAAAGCGGCGGGCGCGCCACAGTCCTCCAGGCTGCTGTGGATGAAGTTCAACCCGTAGGTGGCCTCCCAATCCCGATAGCTCCAGTTCAAATCCAGGTTGCCTTTCCAGCGCACGTAAGCCTGCTCACCCTTGCTCTGGCCGAGGCTGTTGATCCTGACGTTCTGGCCGTCCGGGGCGGGCAGGACGCGGCTGTTTTCGCCCTGGTAGGCGCCATCCAAAACCAGTCGAAAAAAGCCCCAGTCGGTTTCCGCGAAGCTGTAGCTCAGCAGCATGTCCACGCCCTCAACCCGCGCTGTGCCGCTGTTGGCGGGTAGATCCAGCAGCTCGCTGATGGCCCCGCCGGACGTACGGCTAAGCAGATCACAAAACGTGGTGCCGCTTGCCGCACACGTGTTGAGAATGGTCTGCGCGCCGATCGTGGCAATCGCGTTGTCGAGCTGGATGTTGTAGTAGTCCACCGTGATGTCGAGCCCGGCTGACCAGCCTGGGCTGTACACAAAACCCGTGGTAAACGTATTGGCCGTCTCCGGCTGAAGCTCTGGATTGGCGCCTTGAGTAATCCGGATCTGCGAGCTGGCCTGGGAATACTCGGCCGGCACGTTGCTGCAGCCGGGTGCCTCGGAACGCCGGTCAGCCTGACCGTCACCGTCGGTGTCTACCCCGTTGCAGGGATCGATCAGCTGGGGGAATCCATCGCCCCGACCACCAAACAGCTCGCCGATCGAGGGCGCCCGAAAACCTTCGCTGAAGGTCGCCCGCAGCAGCAGGGATTCGAGGGGCTGCCACTGGATACCCAGCTTGGAATTCAGCGTCTGGCCAAACGTGTCGTAGCTGGACCAGCGCGAGGAAAGCGACAGATCCAGCCGGCGGGCGCCAGTTAGGCCCGTCAGCAGCGGAACAGCGAGCTCCAGATACACCTCGTCGACCTCAAACTCGCCGCTGGTCGGCTGCCGTGCCGTCCCCGACGTCAGGCCTGCGGCAACCAGCGGATCCGGGGAATCAAAGCCCTTTTCCTGGCGCCGCTCCAGACCCAGCGCAAAGCCCACGGACCCGGCCGGCAGCGTCAGCAGGCGGCCAGCCACGTTGGCGGTCAGGTTGTTCAGCGTGCTGCCGAAACTCTCATTGTCGGTGTAGAGGAGGTAGCTCAGCATCGCCGGCGTGATGGTGCCCTGCCCCTGCGGCCCCTGGCCGCCGAACAGGTTGAGCTCGACACAGCCGTCGCCCGAAACGTCATCCCGGCAGGGCGCGCCGCTCAGCGCATTGCCCACCCGCTGCATGTTCACCCTCCCGCTGTTGCGGTCGGATTGATCAATATCGCTGTGGGTAAACGCGAGCTGCCAGTCAAGGTAGCGATCCTTGAGCTCCAGCGCACCATCAACGGCCAGCGAGAAACGAAACAGATCAACGTCCTGACGAAAGATTCGCGGCCCTGCTTCCACAAGCCGCCGCCCGAGAAAGAACCCGTCCGACTCGCTGAGCTCAACGCCGAAGGGATTGAAGGCGTTGTCAGCAGCGATCCCGGTTCGTGCACCCAGGTTGGTGCCGAAGAGCCCCAGAAACAGCGGCGTCGGCGCCAAAAGCTGGCTGGACTGCCGGTTGTTGAACTGAGCCTCCAGGGACAGCTTCAGGTCGCCGGTCAGGTCGAAGACGCCCTGCGTAAAGATATTGCGGCGCGTCTGGGGCGTGACCAGGTAGTTAAAGGGCGCGAAGTTGTACCGATCCTGACCCAGGCCGGGCACGCCGAGCGCGAAGTCCCCCGGTCGGAAGGCGTTGACTCCTTCGCTCTCGACATCAGCCCCGTCTCGAACCGTGAGCGGCTCATCGCCGAGCGCCGCCGCCGCAAACAGCCCCTGCGGCGTCGCTGATGAACCGAAGGCAAAGCCGGTGCCGAAGCGAGGTTCGGAGGACAGCAGCCTGTCTCCGGCCAGCACCGGATCTGCCTTGACGTAGGAGGCGTTCAGAAACAGTGAGCCCCGTTCTGCGGTGGCGCCCAAAGAAAAATCGTACGCCTGCTGGTCTCCATCACCGCCAGCCCCGAATTGCCCCAGGTAGGCATTCGCCTGAAACCCTTCGAAGTCGTTGCGGGTGATGATGTTCACCACGCCGGCGATCGCGTCAGAGCCGTAGATCGACGACGCGCCGTCTTTCAGAATCTCAATCCGCTTCACGACGGTTAGCGGGATGTTGTTGAGATCCACGCCCTGGTTACCCGACGTGCCGAGAAAAGAGGAAAAGCGCCGACCGTTCATCAGCAGCAGCACCCGGCGAACGCCCAGGTTTCGCAGGTTGATCTGCGACTGCCCGTTGCCGCCGTTGTTGAACTGGGTGTTCAGGGCGGATCCCGCGATCGGCAGATCCTGCAGCAGCTCGCCGACCGACGTTAACCCGGTCCGCTCAATCTCCTCGCGTTGAATCACAAATACGGGCGACGCGCTCTCGATATCGGCTCGCCGGATGCGCGAACCGGTCACCCGGATGCGGTCCAGACTGGATGAAGTCTGATCCTGATCCTGGGCCCGCACGGGGACCAGCAGCGACGCAACCGCGCCACCGCTGATCGCCAGCGACAGAGCCCGCTTCCAAGGACTGAACTTCAACCCCACTCCCTGTTTTCTTTTCTCGGGGGGCCGAATGGCCCACTAGTCACAGGCTAAACGGGCGGGTCGCTACGGGTTTTGCGATTGCTGCGGCGTGAGGTTGCCAAAAGCGTCGACCTGGCCTCCCAGGCAGCATTTCTGCGCAGCTACCAGTCGCGGGAAACCATGATGTCCTGCTGGGTGTTTTGCCAGCGCACCATCAGCATCCGGCTGCCGTCGGAGCTCACGTCTTTGAGGCTGATCATGTCGCTGCCGCCGTTGATTGGGGAGATGAGCTGGGGCGCCGCCTCAGCCGACCAGGGAATGCGGTAGATGGCTGACGGCGATTGGTCCACGATGAGCGTCAGGTAGATCCCGCGTTCGTTGAGCACCCAGCTGTCGTGGTTGTAGAACTCCAGCAGATGGGTCACGAGCTCCTCGTCACCGCCGCTGGCCGGGATTCGCCAAAGGCCAAACCGGCTCAGCTTGGTGTAATAAACCCATCCGTCGTTGAGCGGATCCACGGGCAGCGTCCCCCCATTGACCGTCAGCTGCGTCTTGGAGTCATCCGCTACATTCATGCGCCAGATTTGCCAGTCGCCGCTGCGGTTGGAAGCATACAGAACGCTGGAACCATCCCGGGACACCGAGACTGCCCTCACCTTCTCCGAGTTGTCGGTCAGGCGACGGACGATGCCGGAAGAGACGTCCACTTCGTACATCGATTCACCGCTGCCGCCCCGCCCGACGTAGTAAACGCGCTGGGCGTCCGGCGTCCAGCTGGGGTCCGACAGGTTCATTCCCTGATGGCGGGTGAGCTGGAAGACCTCGCCGCTGTCGAGATCTCCGATCCAAAGCTGGTTGTCGCCGCTGCGGTCGGAGACAAATACGACTCGCCGCCCCTCCGGATCATAGGAGGGTTCAGCCTCGATACGCGTCGACATAAACAAGGCTCTGACCGGATCCTGTGCCTCGTTGAGATTCACCTCCATCAGGCTGGGATCGACGGTGACATGCTGATAGGCCATCACGCGCGCATCGCGGGCGATAGACAGCATGTAAGGACAGCCGATCTCCATGAGCTGCACGCGACGGCTAGCCAGGTCCAGCTGCCACAGCGCGTTTCGGCCGCCATAATCGCTGCAAAACCAGGCGGTTTTGCCGTCCGGCAGCCAGTCAAAACCGAGAATCTGGGCGCCGAGATCAGTGAGCTGAGTCAGCTGTGAGCCGTCGCTCGCCAGCATAAACAGATCGCTGCGAGGATAGGCTCCGCGGCGAAACATGATGGATTCTCCGTCCGGTGAGAACAGCGGCTGGAGGTCATGCTCGCTCCGAGCCTTGGCGTAGGGGAGCGTGCGGGTCTCACCGGTGTTCACGTCCAGCAGCGCGACGCCGCCGATGCTGCTGTGATCGATCGGCCCGGTGATGGCCAAATGCCGCCCGTCCGGAGACCAGTCCAGATAGGTGACAGCGCTGGGCTCACAGTCTCCAATTCGGCGCTCGAAGCCACCGACCAGCGGCTTGATGACCAGCTCACAGTCGTCCCGCGAGTAGCGAAAGAACGCAACCTCCTCGCCGGTAGGTGACCAGGTCGGGACCAGTTCACTGGCCTCCTCGGTGGCAGTAAAGCGTATCGGCTGATCGGCGCCGCTGCGCCGAATGAACAGATCGTAAGTCTGACCTGGCGCCGACTGGGCGGCGTAAACAATCTGGCGTCCGTCCGCCGAGACGGCCGGCATGCGTTCCTGTCCCGGCGCCACGGTGAGCGGTACCGCCTGCGACAGGGGCGCCGGCAAGGCCTGAGGGCGTTCTACCGGCACTTGGCGGCTCATGACCAGATAGGTCAACACAACCCCGGTCAACAAGCCCCCGAGCCCCCACACAACCGGCAGGGAGGGCGCGCTTTTGAGCGCGTAGATCGCTTCAGGACCCGGCGGTGCGGTCAGCTCCGGCGTGACCAGGAGCCGATAGCCGACCCGCGGGATGGTTTCGATGACCCGGCTATCTCGAGGGTCGTCGTCGAGCGCGCGCCGCAGCTCGGTAATGGCGTGCGACAACACGTCGTCGGTGGGAAACGCCTCGCGCCACACCTCTTCGAGCAGCGTATCTCGGCGAACCGCCCGACCGGCATGTGTTGCCAAAACCCGCAGCACTCCAGTCGCTTTTGGCGTAAGACGAATTTCCCGATTTAGGTGAGAAATCAGCTGAGTAGCAAGATCAATCCGGTATTCACCCAGGGAGAAACGGTCCGGGAGCCCCGCATCGGTAATCGGATGAAGCTCAGCTACCACCATTTACCTCATTGAATTTATTGGATTTTTCCAAAAACCTCATAACTTCTGCAGATCAATCTCACGACGTTTCCGTGAGTTTCACGGCAACTTCGGGCCGAAAATTTCTGAATAAACTAAATTTGACGTTACTACGTCGAATGTCATACGTAAAGTTTCGTTTTTCGCGTTAGAGTGTGACAGAAGTGAGCAATCAGGAGGCCATAAAGATGACAGGAACCACCTCGGCAGCACGCCAGTTAAGACCCGACATTATTCGCCGATTGAACCGCGCCCGGCAGTTTATTGAGGATAACTACGACCGCCACATCAGTCTCGACGACATGGCGGCGGCCGCGTTTATGTCCAGCGCCCACTTTCTGCGGCAATTCAAGCAGCAGTTCGACATCACGCCCTATCAGTATCTGACCGAGTGCCGTCTGCAGTCGGCCCAGGAGCTGCTGCTCAATACGGAAATTGCCATCACGGACATCGTGTTTGCCAGCGGCTTTGGCAATCGAAGCGCATTCTCGCGGCTCTTTAAGGAGCGCTGCGGCGTATCGCCCCTGGAGTTTCGCCGCCACTACCCGAGGGCCTAAGCGCCCGCGCTGGGCCGGCGCGCGGTCGCCGCGCGCCCCTCGTGATGCCTCATCGCGGTCGTCAGGTAGTAAACCTGGCGACCGCTACAGTCCTTACCCCAGGGCCTGGAGCAGGTCCTTTCTTAAATCCTCCACGTCTTCGATTCCCACCGACAGTCGGATCAGGCTGTCGGTCATACCCAACGCCTCGCGGCGCTCTATGGGGACAGACGCGTGGGTCATGATAGCCGGGTGGTTGATCAGACTCTCAACGCCGCCGAGCGACTCGGCGAGTGCAAAGTAGCGACAGCGCTCCATCATCCGGGCCGCAGCCTCCCGCCCCCCGCGAATCTCGAACGAGACGATGCCGCCAAAGCCCGTCATCTGGGCTTTGGCCAAGGCGTGCTGTGGATGGTCCTGGAGGCCGGGGTAGATCACCCGCTCAACCTGAGGATGTCTCACCAGGAACTGCGCAAGCTCGCCGGCGTTCTCACAGTGACGCTCCATTCGCAGGTGCAGCGTCTTGAGACCCCGCAGCGCCAGGAAAGCATCAAACGGCCCCGCTACCGCGCCAGCGGAGTTTTGCAGGAACGCCATCTGCTCGGCCAGCTCTTCACTCGCCACCACGGCCATGCCTCCGATCATGTCGGAGTGGCCATTGAGATACTTGGTTGCCGAGTGCATCACGATGTCAGCGCCAAAGTCCAAGGGCTTTTGGAGCATCGGCGTGGCAAAAGTGTTGTCCACCACCAGCAACAAGCCGTGCTGCCGGCAAAACTGTGACACCATCGTCAGATCGGTCACGTTCAGCATCGGGTTACTGGGCGTCTCCACCCACACCATGCGGGTCTCCGGGCGCCGAGCGGCCTCGAGCGCATGAACGTCCGGCATCGAAATAAAGTCGAAGTCGAGGTTGGCGCTGCGTTTGCGAACCCGTTCGAACAGCCTGAACGTGCCGCCGTACAGGTCGTCTAACGCGATAATGTGGGTGCCGGCGTCAAGCAGCTCCAAGATGGTGCTGGTGGCCGCCATGCCCGAGGCAAAGGCAAAGCCGGCTTCCCCACCCTCCAGGGCAGCCACGCATCGTTCGTAGGCAAAGCGGGTGGGGTTTTGCGTGCGCGAATACTCAAACCCGGTGTGCTTCCCGGGACTTTCCTGGACGTAGGTGGACGTCGCGTAAATCGGCGGCATGATCGCCCCCGTGGTGGGGTCCGGTGACTGACCACCGTGAATGGCCAGCGTCCCGATACCGGCGTTTTGGCCGGTTTCCTGGCCGGTGTTTTTGTCTTCGCTGCTGCTCATCCCCGGTCGGTGCTCCGTCGTAGATAGTTCAAAAGGTCGATCCGGGTGATCAGACCGAGAAACCGGTCATCTTCTCGCACAATGGCAACCTTGCCAGCATCAAAGATCGGCAGCAGCGACCGCAGGTCAGCGTCCACCGGCACAAAATCCAGGTCCGACGTCATCGCGGAACTGACCGGATCTGAGAATCGCTCCTCATGATCGTAGACGGCGAGAAGCACGTCAGATTCATCGATGATGCCAACCAGCTCCTCGTCGTCCATCACCGGCAGCTGGGACACGTCGTACAGCTTCATCCGGGCGTACGCGGACGTCAGCGGCTCCGCCGGCCCGACGGTCACCGTGTCGTGCTTCCAGTAGGGGCGCATGATCAAATCCCGAAGATTGCCGTGCTGCTTGCGCTCCAAAAACCCGTTGTCGAGCATCCAGTAGTCGTTGTACATCTTGGACAGGTACTTGTTGCCCGTGTCGCAGACAAACGCCACCACCCGCTTCGGCTCGGTCTGCTCCTGGCAGTATTTCTGCGCTGCAGCGATGATCGTTCCGGTCGAGGATCCGCCGAGGACCCCCTCCCTGAGCAGCAGCTCTCGGCCGGCGGCAAAACTCTCAGCGTCAGTGATGGCGTAAGCCTTGGCAACGCGCGAAAAGTCGCTGATCACCGGCAGAAAGTCTTCACCGATCCCCTCCACCATCCAGCTAGCGCTCTTCTCGCTGATCGTTCCCTCGTTGACGTATTCGGTGAGTATCGATCCGACCGGATCGGCAATGACGAGGTCCAGGTTTGGCGCCACCTCGCTGAAATACTGCGACAGGCCGGTCATGGTGCCGCTGGAACCCACCCCGAAGACAATCGCATCCACGTTGTGGTCCATCTGCACCCAGATCTCCGGACCGGTGGTCAGGCGGTGCGCTTCCGGGTTGCTGGGATTGCCGAACTGGTTGATAAAGAAGGCATCAGGCGTCTCGCTGGCGATCTGCTGAGCAAGGTCCTGGTAATACTGGGGATGGCCTTTGGCCACGTCTGATCGGGTAAGGATGACCTCCGCACCCATGGCCTTCAGATTAAAAATCTTTTCCCGACTCATCTTATCGGGCACCACAAGGATCAGCGGATATCCTTTTTGTGCGGCGGCCAGCGCCAGTCCGAGCCCGGTATTGCCGGCGGTTCCCTCGACGAGCGTCGCGCCGGGCTTGAGCTCACCGGACTTCTCGGCGGCCTCAATCATGTGGCGCCCGATCCGGTCTTTGATCGAACCGCCAGGATTCAGCGCCTCCAGCTTCAAATACAGCTCGCAGGGCCCCACGTCCAAACGATTGGCGCGAACCATCGGGGTGCGGCCGACCATCTCCAGCACATTGTCGAATACTTGCATGATTGGGCGGATGTCCTGTGTTCGGAACGAATGCAGGTTTTGGGCGCGGCGCCCAGCGGCCTGCCCGGGGCGCAATCTTAGCGCTTTCCGGACAACCTTAGACAGTGTCGGTTCTGCGACCGGCGAGTGATCCGCTGCCGCGCCGGGAGAAACGCCGCCCGTTTACCGGCGCGGGCGATGGCTGGTCGCGGCAGCGATGCCCGGCAAAGTGGGATCGATCGCCGTCAGCTCATGGTCGTTAGTGCTGCGAGTCGAGCAGCCTGGCCATCTGGTCTTTGGCCCAGAGTTTTTCTTTTTTCAGCTGCACCAGCGCCAGGTCTTCCATCGGGTTGAGACCGGTTTCGGCGGCATGGACCTTTTTGTCCAGCTCCTGGTGTTTGTTGTACAGGCGACGAAATTCGATATTTTGGTTGAGTAGGTTTTCGACATCTTCCTGCCGGTTACTGAACATAGAAATCCTCCCTCGGATTGATCAAGGTCATGTGTGGTGGACTGGAAAAAACGTGGAAAGGTGGATAGTTAAGGCTAGCGGCCAAAAAGCCAACAGACTGATCGACGGTAGTTACAGACTGCACTGACACTCCGCGTCAGCGGGTTGGTGGGTGATTTGGCTTGGAACTGTTCTTTGCATCCAGATAATGTACCGCGGGTGTCCGGCTCTTGCGGCCGTCTTCACCGTTCCTTGACGATAACGTAAAACGTGCAGGCCGGCAACGGCGTCACGCGTAATGTCTGGTTGACAGTGGTGGTTCTATTCGGCCGGCGGATTCAGGATGATGATCTCAACCCGCCGGTTTTGGCGTCGACCGCTTTCGCTGTTGTTTTCCGCCACCGGAAACTCTTCGCCCAGACCGACAGCCTGCATGTTTTCACCGGCCAGCCCGCGTTCTACCAGGGCTGCGCGAACGGCATCGGCGCGCGCCTGAGACAGCTTCAGGTTGAAGTCATCGCTGCCCACGCTGTCCGTGTGTCCTTCGATACTGACCGTGCGGTCCGGATATTGCTGCAGGAAGCCCACCAGCCGATCCAGATTAGCCAGGGAAGCCGGTTTCAGGCTGGATTCGGCGTTCTCAAACAGCACGTCGCCGAGCGTAAACATCAGTCCGCGGCTGGTTTCCCGAGCCTGCAGGTTATTCAGCTGGCGCCGGAGCGATTCGGCGGCGGCGGAAGCAACCTCCGCTTCCTGCCGCGCAAGATCCGCCTCCCGCGCCTGAGACTGGGCCAACGCTCTGGCCTGCTCCGCCTCTCGGCGCGCCAGATCGGCGCTGCGCTCGACCTCAGCCGAATACTCCCGGGCTTGCTGCACCTCCTCGCGCGCTCGTCGAGCCTCCTCGTCGCGCGCAAGGTTTTCCAGCCGCAGCCGCTCGGCTTCAGCCCGGGCGCGTTCCGCCTCCCGCAGCGAAGCCTGCAGCAGAATACGGTCGCGGTCGCGTTCGAGCTGAGCGAGCTCATCTTCAGCGCTGACGGTGCTGGACACCGCGCGAGCAATATCCATGCGCCGCTCCGCGAGGTAGGCGAGGTGAGCCCGCTCGCCCGCGTTGGTGGTCGAGGCCAGGCGGTTCATCAGGCTGCTGACCGACTGCAGCTCGAGCGCGGCCTGTCGGGAAATTTTGGCGTCGGACCGCAACGTCTGGTAGTCGGCCTGGAGCTTCTCCAGATTGAGGTCCTTGCGCGGCGCGGACCCGCAGGCCGCCAGCAGCGCCAACAACAACACCAGCCCCAGCGTGCGGAACGTCGGCGCCGGCGAACGCGTTGCAAAACGACTGCCACCATCTTGGGCTGGCATCATCGCTGCCCCCCGTCACCGAGTTCCTGGATCAGCGCCGCGTTGGACTCACGGGCCTGGCGCGCCTTGTCGCGGGCCTTGGCGGCGATGGTCTTGGCCATGGCCAGTTCGCTGTTAACGCTGGACTGGGCGGCCAGCTGCCGCGCCAGCGGATAGTCTCGGCTGTCGGCCGCGATGCGAGCCTCGCCGAGCTTTTCCCGCGCATATTTCAGCTCCAAAGGCGCATGCTCGAGTGCGCCGGCCCCGGCCGCATCCAACGCCAGCTGATCAGCTGCGTCCAAAAAATCGAGCGAAGGCGGTGTTGAGGCACAGGCGCCGGCCAGCACAACAAAACCGGCTAGCAGCAGTCTCGTGAATGATCTTAGGGTCGGCACGGCGCTCATGGGTGAATTGTTAAAGAAATGTCGAACAGCGCCGTAGTGTGTGAACTAAGTCCGCCCTTTGCAAGCCTTGCGGCGACAGTAGGCCGCGTTTGCCCCGCCGTGAGTCAGGCCCTGCGTGGGGAAAACGAGCTGAGGAAATGCGCCGCGATAGGCTCGCCGCGGCAAAAAAGGCTATGATTGGCGGGCGGCGCGCCGCGGTTGGGGCGCAGCTGCGTTGACTGCTTGCTTAAGGACGAATCGGGCCGAAGTATGGGGGCTTAAATATGGATATTGGTTATTTCCTCAAGCTGATGAAAGAGAAAAACGCGTCGGACATGTTCCTGTCCACCGGCGCGCCGGTCAGCATCAAGGTGGAAGGCCGGATCTTTCCACTGGGGAAGGCGGGACTGCCGCCCGCGATGGTGAAGAAAATTGCCTACTCGCTGATGGACGAAGGTGACGTTCCGGAATTCGAGCGGGAGCTGGAGCTGAACCTGGCAATCTCGGTTAAGGATGCCGGCCGATTCCGGGTCAACGTCTTCAAACAGCGGGGTGAAGTCGGCATGGTTATCCGCGCGATCAAGGGGGAAATCCCGCAGATCGAGGAACTGCATCTGCCGCCGCTGCTGCACGAGATGGTCATGGAGCCACGCGGCCTGATTCTTGTTGTCGGGGCCACGGGTTCGGGTAAATCCACCACGCTGGCGTCGATGATCGACTACCGCAACAGCAACTCGAGCGGCCACATCCTCACGATCGAGGACCCGATTGAATTTCTTCATCGGCACAAGAAGTCGATCGTCAATCAGCGTGAGATCGGTATCGATACACACAAGTACAGCGCCGCGCTGCGCTCGGCTTTGCGCGAGGCCCCCGACGTGCTGCTGATCGGCGAGATTCGCGACACCGAGACCATGGAAGCGGCGCTCACCTTCGCGGAGACCGGACACCTCGTCCTGGCAACGCTGCACTCCAACAACGCGGACCAGACGATGGACCGCGTGCTGAACTTCTTTCCCGAAACGCTACACAAGCAGGTCCTGCAAAACCTGTCGCTCAACCTGCGGGGCATCATCTCCCAGCGTCTGGTGATGACCAAAGAGGGCAAGCGCCGGGCAGCGGTCGAGATTTTGGTAAACACGCCGATGATCCGAGACA